>PWGF01000003.1 GCA_003554375.1 Spirochaetaceae bacterium | reverse complement strand
GCTCGATCGCCGGGCCGATCTTGACGCCGATGGGGTTGGCTACGCCGCGACAGAACTCGACGTGGGCCTCTTCCACCGAGCGCGTGCGCTCGCCGATCCAGAGGAAATGCGCGGAGGAGGCGTACCAGTCGCCGGCGGGTCCGTCGCGGCCGGGCGTGCCGGCACGGCTGGGGCCGGCTGCACCTTCACCGCAATGTGGCGTCGCGCGGCGCGCAAGGGCCTCTTCATACGGGAGGAGCAGCGCCTCGTGGGAGGTATAGAGCTGGGTCTCGCGGACGGTGGATGTGGAGGCCGAATTGACGCCCATGACGTCCATGAAGTGCAGGGTCTCCGAGATGCGATCCGCCATCTGCTGATATCGCTCGCGCAAGGGATTGCTCTCGACGAAGCTCATGTTCCATTGAGCGACCTGGTGCAGGTCGGCGAGCCCTCCCTGGGCGTAGCCACGCAGCAGATTCAACGTCGCCGCGGCGTGATGGTAGGCGGCGATCATCCGCTCCGGATCCGGGCGGCGCGCAGCCTCACTGAACTCCGGCGCGTTCACGATATCTCCGCGATACGCCGGAAGGCTGCGCCCTTCCCGCTCTTCGGTTGCCTGCGAGCGCGGCTTGGCATACTGTCCGGCGAGCCGGGCAACTTTCACCACCGGCATGGCGCCGCCGAAGGTGAGGACAACCGCCATCTGCAGGAGCACTTTGAAGGTATCGCGAATCTTGGGCTCGGCGAAGTCGGCGAAGCTCTCGGCGCAGTCTCCGCCGTGAAGCAGAAATGCACGCCCTTCGGCCACGTCCGCGAGCCGGCGGCACAGCGTGTCCACTTCAGGAGCCAGCACCAGCGGAGGGTAGTGGTTGAGCCGGGCCTCAACGGCGGAGGAGGCTTCCGGAGCCGGGTAGGCGGGTTGCTGCCGCGCAGTCCGTTCCCGCCAGCTGTCGGGTCGCCATGGGGTCGAGGGCATTGGGCTATACTCGCAGAGATTGGCTTGTGCGGGAAGGATGAGAAGCGGGAGCGCGGGGCCGCAGGGCCGGGACTATCGCCGGGTCGGGAGTGGTGCCGGCAATCCCGGCGACGTTCCTCCCGTCTCAGCCCAGCTCATCCTCATTCCAGCCTTCGAGAAACTCCCGCCACTGTTCCTCGGTTTCTTCAAGGTCTTTCTCAAAGATGTCGGTGAAAGCAGAAGCCACTTCTTCCCGGGAGTCGGCATCGTTTATCCGGGATAGGAATTCTTTGAAGCTTTCGACGGCTTCGCCATCAGGTTGATCCGCGGCGGAGGGATCCTGAGCGAGGAGAAAGGTGACGAAGGAGCCGGCGACAGGATAGCTTATCGCTTCCTCGTGAGCGTCGAACATGCTGTTTCCGTAGATCATGGGGCCTAGGTCCGGCAGATCATTCGCTTGGAGGAGACGACGGGAACGCTCGTGCACCGAAAGACCCTGGTAGGCGCCCAGGTGTTCAGAATAGGGCAGCTCCTCGCCGGATTCCGCATACATTGCCGGCCATGTGTAGTACATGGCTATCCCCTCCAGCCAGAAGTTGCCGACCCTGATTTCCTGCTCCGAGATACCGCGCATGGTGAACAGGTGGGCGACTTCATGAGCATCGGAGAAATAGATGGAGTGAACGATCCCTTTGTGGGGTATGGCGCGGCCGTTTACCGCCCGGCCGGTGAGCCGCTCCACCTCCTGGCGGGAAGCGAACTTGTAGTAGTCCACACCTTTCTCCTCCGGGTAGTCCCAATACCCGGCGGTCTTTTCCCAGAACCATTCCAGCCGGTCGGCGCCTTTTTCAACCGCCTCCTCGACCGTATTTTGCGAGGCTGAGTCGGCCTGGACGTAATAGTCGAAAACGCCGAACCGGTGCTTCTCCCAATCTCCTCTCGGTACGTCGCGAATGCTGCCGTTGAGCAAGCTGCATCCGCAGGAGGCCAAAACAAGCACGGCGGTGACCAGTGAGCCGGTCTTTGCGCCGAGCGTCAGCGCACCTCTCGTGCACACCTTTGAGTTTTTGCCCCGACGCACATGTCTACCGGCACTTTTGTTTGTACTCGTGAGTGAAAATGTGCTATGACTTCCAGTGCTTGTCAAAGATGGCCGGCAACAAGCGACTGGGCGATAAGCTCCCGGGTCAGTCTTTTCCAAGCCGGGCGCCTGGTCGAACGCCGTGGGACCCGGAACCGAGTCGAGCTCCCTGTAAGTTGGACCTGTGGGACAGGAAGAGAGCAGTTGCCATTACGTAACAGTAGGCGGCCGAAACCGGAACTGCTGTCGAATTGCTGAGCGCCGTTGACGCCGCACGGATCCACAATTGCACGGCAGGTGCCGTTTCCCATCTCCGTGGTGACCTATATGGAGCTTTTGTACGGGATCCGCAACAAGCGGGAGCTTCAGGCGCTGCAGCGGCAGTCGCGGCGGTGGTCGGTGACCGTACTGTAGATCACGCCGAATGTCTCAAGCAGGGCCATGTTCTACGTGGAAGACTATTGCCTCAGTCACGCCATGCAGCTTGCCGACGCGCTTATCGCCGCCTGTGCCGTGGAACATGGTCAGACGCTTCTTACCGCCAATGCCGGGCACTACCGGCATGTGCCTGAGTTAGGCTTGTCGGAGTTTCACCCGGGCGCGGATCAGCCCGGCTCGGAGTAGGTGCTTCGGCAGGAGAGGCCGGGAACGGTTAGCGGGTCGTTCAGCCGCGCTGCAACGGTGAAGGAGGCTTCCGGAGGCGGGTAGGCGGGTTGCTGCCGCGCAGCCTCGATATGAGTCGTGCGTTCACGCTTTCGTCCGCAACGATCTCAATGGCAAGCAAGCGCTTCCTTCTCGCCAACTACGAATGGTGCCACTGTTTGAAATCCAAACAGAGCGGCCTCGGAAGTAGATTCCGGGGCCGCGTCAAGGAGCAGGTTAAACGCTCCTTTCATCGCGTTCTCGCCGCGACAATAGAGCCGTACCGGTCCACCTGCGCTTGCCCGCGCTACGCCAAGTGGTGCCGGAAGGGCGTTGGTGCCGTGGTGCGGCCCGAAGGATTAAGCCCCCCCGCCCGGACGCGACCTAGTTCAATACTCGTAGATGGTCCACGTGAACGTGTCACCATCGTTCAAAGTCTGGCTGCGTGTGACCACCTGGCCGTCAGGAGCTGTTGCTCGTAGGTCAGCGGTATGGGACCCAAATCCGTTCCAGCTTACCGTAAATGTTCGCTGTGTGCCGCTGGAGATCGTACCGGTAGAGCCGTCGATATCCACATCTATTGTGAATGAGGCATCATTGCGCCGTAAATGTTCGCTGTGTGCCGCTGGAGATCGTACCGGTAGAGCCGTCGATATCCACATCTATTGTGAATGAGGCATCATTGCGTACGACAATATCTGCCTCACTCTGAATTAGAGTACAGCCGGCTAGCATTACGAGGATAAGCACTATCACCGAAATAACCGCAAACTTTCTTGCTGTTACCATATTGCCTCCTGAATTACAGTCTCCACCTGTATTACGAATTTTGTCAATATATCGCCAGTATCGACCAGCAATTCTGCTTTGGTGACAAACCCGATTCGGACGGGTAGCTGACATGGAGCAGCGTCTCCTATGAGTCTTTCCCGCTCGGGCGAGATGGGCTGGATGTCTGCATTACATGCCGTACCTGAGTCGGAAAATATACGGTACCTGCATTGTCGGAAAGCTTCTCACTGCTCATATTGAACTGGAATCCTGTCTTGCCACAACAACGAACTGTGGTGAGCTCCAGCCGGAGAATCGGAAGCGCGGACACGTGACGGGAAACGGTGTGGCCGGCTGTTATCGCGGCGCGTTATCGAATAGCGCCTGGTTCAGCTCTACTAGATCGCGGAACTGCGCCGTCGGTTCGGCTCCTTCGGGCGGCTTGGGAGCGGAATGGACGGGGCTTGGACCGCGAACCCAAAGAGTAGCGATCCCGGCCCGGCGCCCCGCTTCGATGTCCGTCTCTAGATTGTCGCCGATGATCACCGTCTCCGAGGGGTGGACGCCGAGGCGTGACAGCGCCAGATCGATGATCTCGCGATTCGGCTTCCCGACGATTCGAGCTCGAATCGAAGCGGCGTACTCGAGGAAAGCGATCAGGGGACCACACTCGGGAATGAGCCCGCGGGGCGTAGGAAGCAGACGGTCGGGATTGGTGGCGACGAGCTTCGCACCGTTTAACAGACAGCGGGTGGCCGCTTCCAGGCGGGCTCTTGGAAACTCCGAGCAATAGCCGACGACGACGTATTCCGGCGCCGAGTCGCTCACTTCCACCACATGTAGTCGCTTCTCCGTCAACTCCTCCGCGAGCGCCGGTTCGCCGAGAACTAATACTCGCGAGTTAGGTGCCACCGCGTTCACATACTCAGCTGTCGCACGGCCGGATGTGACGACTTCATGCTCCGCAAGCTGGATTCCCATCCGCTCGAGCTTCAAAACGACATCGGAAGCTCTCACGCCGGCATAGTTGGTAACGGCCACCAGTCGTATGCCGGCGGAGCGGATGTTCTCAATGAACGCCTCCGCCCCGGGGAGGACCTCCGTATCGGAGTATATAACCCCGTCGAGATCCAGAAGCACGCCCCGAACGACCGGCGGCAGTGGCATACTCTCGCCGGAGGTGCCCCCGCCGGGCGTACTCGCGCCGGGGAGGCTCTCGCCGGGCCTACTCTCGCCCCAGGAGCCCTCGCCGGGGATGCTTTCGCCGGGAGCGCTTCCTCGGCGCATCGGGATCTCGAATTGCAACGGGTTCTCTCCATGCACGGTGATCGAGAGAGCCGAGTCTACATCCACCGTTGTCCAGACGGCGGTCACGTCGGCCGACTCCGAGTGAGAAGAATGCCTGAACGCCGGGGTTGCGAGCAACCCCAGATCGCCGGCGAACGTGACGGAAGTATCGGTGGCTCCCGCGGAGACTACGAGTACGAGCGCCGGGCAGTCGCTCGCCAGAGCGCGGGCTTGCCGGGCGGCGTCTTGCGCCCCACCTTGCACCGGGCGAAGCTCGCCCTCGGGCGGGTGTGCGCGACGGGCACGATGGTAGTTGTCACAACCTCCCAGCGGGGTATCCTCCGCCATTCCGGTATCCGGGAAGGCGGCATCGCCGATGGGGAGATTCGTAAACAAGACCGCAGGGTAGCGCGCATGCTTGAGCCGGCGCTTCAGTCGGTTGATATCGCGAGCGGTGACCGTTGGCCGCTCTACGTGCGAGGGGCCCAGCGGGTACCAAAAAATCAGCTCAAGCCCCCGGATACGCATGCTCTTTTGCGGAAGGTGCGTACCCAAGAGATGCTTGTGGACGGTCAACGGTAGGTTTGCCAGGTCGTGAGCACCAAGGAGGTGAACCCGGGGAAGCTTACTCTGCTCGAAGCTCTCGACCACGGCCTCTGCGCGTCTCCTGTCGATTTCGCGGTTCCCGCAGGCTATCCGATTCCCTAGATCGAGCAGCAGATCGGGCTCTCCGGCGCGGATTTGCCAGAAGGCGCTCTCGAGAAGCTCCAAGGAGTCCCTACCGCCGGTCATTTCGTGCCCGCTATCGTACAGAATATGGCTGATGATCGCGAGCCGAACCGGTTTCGGTTCCACGGATTCTCCTACCCCTTTATTCCGCTCATCGTCACGCCGCGTACAAAGCTGCGTTGGCCCATGAGAAAAGCGACTACCGTGGGAAGGGCTACGACGATCGCGGCGGCCATCAAGCGTCCCATGTCGGTCCCCGCCTCGATCTCGATGAACATCGCCAGCCCCGGCTGTACGGTTCGGGTAGCCGAGGTGCTGGTGATCAGAAGCGGCCAGATGTATGTGTTCCAGTGATACACGGCTGTGAAGATTGCCGCGGCACCCACCGAAGCGCGTGACGATGGAATCAGTACGTGCCACAGAACGCGGATGCGTCCACATCCGTCTATGACGGCAGCCTCCTCGATATCGCGTGGGATGTTGAGAAAGGCCTGTCGCATCAGAAAGATGCTGAACCCGTGAGCCAAGAAGGGCACCGTGAGGCCCATGAAGGTATTCGACCATCCCAGCGAGGTCACGAACCCGTACAACGGGACCATTATGACTTGGATCGGGATCATCATACTGGCAAGGGTGATGTAGAAAAGCAGGTTCCGGCCGCGGAACTCCAATCGGGCAAACGCGTATGCCGCGCAGGTGGCCGTTACGAGTTGACCCAGAGTAATGGCACCGGATTGTATTACGCTGTTGCGTACGAACAGCCCGATAGGCTGGAACGCAAACGCTCGCCGGAAACTGTCGAGGGTGAAGCGGCTCGGCAATAGCTCCGGTGGGAAGACCACGATTTCGCCGATCGGCTTGAATGCGGTGAAGACGCCCCAGAGAAGTGGATAGGCGATGATACACGCGCCGGCTAAGAGTATCGCGTGTAGGACAACCGTGTGCTTGCGACTTCCGGAGCTCCGATACAGGCGCCTCAGCCAATTGGAGACTGATCGCTCGTTCGCTTCGCCACGACTCCCGCTTTCCTGCAGGGGCTTCTTGTCGAGGTGCTTTGCAAGACTCCCGGCACACATCGCTATTTCACCCCCATGTAGTGCGTTCGCCGTTCGGACAGCTTCATTTGTGCGATCGAAAGGATAAGCACAAAGACGAAGAAGAACGTCGCAATCGCAGACGCCGATCCGGCCCGGTAGTATCGGAATCCCTCCTGCCAAATGTAGTACACCATCACCAACGTGCTGTCGCCCGGTCCGCCGCCGGTGAGCACTTGCACCTCGGTGAAAACGAGAAACGAGCGAATGACTGAAACGACGAATACGAAAAGGGTGGTCGGTCCAAGCAACGGGATCGTCACCGAGCGTATGCGCCGCATGAGACTTGCTCCGTCCATCTTTGCCACTTCGTACAACTGCTCTGGAATCGCTTGCATCCCGGCGAGGAAGATGATCATCGTATATCCGGCGTTGCGCCATACGTTCATTCCGATGATGGAGGGGAGGGCCCATTGGGAACTGCGCAGCCAGCCGATCCTCGGAAGGCCGATGCTTTCAAGAAGCGCATTTGCCGGGCCGATCTGTGGTTGCAGTACGTACAGCCACACGGCGGCGAGAATCACCAACGAGATCATGGTAGGCAAGAAGAACACGGTCTGATACACGCGTCCCGCCCGCATTCCCACCCCGTCAATGAGGAGAGCCAGCAACAGCCCGAAGAACATCGTGAGACCAACCGAGAACACGGTGAAGAGTGCCGTGACCCGAAACGCCGTCCAGAACCGAGCGCTTGTGAAGAGGCGCCGGTAGTGAGCCAAGCCGATCCACTCCGGGCCGACGAGCAGGTTCCATCTGGTGAACGAAAGAAAGACCGAGCGCGCAAGCGGCAGAAAGACGAACAGTCCAAGAATGACCATCGCAGGCATCAGAAATGCCGCTGCCGCCCCGACATCTTTCCCGAGAATATGCTGTACTCGTGTCCGCACCTGTGTACTCCGTCTATCGCGCTTCGACGTCCACTGCGTCCTGGTTAAGCTGCTCCTGCCGGCATCATTCCCGTACCGCGATTACGTTGATGCCGATCTCCGTGAGCCCTCTTTGCCCTCGGCTCCTGTGCAAGAAGCGTGCGTCGGATCCGGACCTACCCCATGCCGTCGCGGCCCCATTCACGGCACCGCGACGGATGGAGAGGGGTGGAGCGGGAGGCCCCCGGGCGTTCAGACCATGGTTCGCTGCGTTTGGCTCCTCGTCGGAGCCCACCCCGTACTACTGGTCTGCATGTTAGCGGCCTACGGCTTCAACTGCCTCCCGCTGCGCCGTACGGAGCGCCTGCTCCGGCGTTACGTTCTGCTCCAGAATCGCATTGTCCACCGCTCGCGCAAGTATATCGTGCATCTCGGTCAGAGCGGTGTGAGTATACCGAGCCCGTGCGCCGGGCAGACCGTCGATCGCCGCCCGCGCCTGAGGCGTCTGCTCCCAGAACTCTTGCAGCTGTTCGGTCTCCGCGGCCGAGAACCGGATCGGCATGTAGCCGGTTTCGATGTTCATGCGGGCGGTGTTTTCCGTATTGACCATGTAACGGACGAAGTCCCAAGCGGCCTGATTTTCAGCCTCGCCGTGGTCAAACATCATGAGAAAGCCTCCGCCCATCGACGTTACGGCCCGCTCCGGCCCTGCGGGGTTGGGGGCGGTACCGATTTCGAAGTCCGCCCGGGCGCGGAGCTCTCCGAGCGAACCGGTGGATGCAATGAGCATGCCCGCTTGTCCCGCACCGAAGAGATCAAGGGAATCGCCGTACGGCACCAACACGGAGCTCTCGTCTACATTGACAAGGGTGTTGAGGAACTCGAACGCCTCGATTGATCCTGGAGAATCGATTACCGGCTGTCCCTGTGTTCCGTCCAGAATGTCTCCGCCGGCGGCCCAGAAGAAGTACTCCAGAAGCCAATGCTCAAAGGGGGTGCCGAACGCGGCGAAGCCGTAGTAATCGCCGTCTCCGTGATCGGAGATTATCTGTGCGGCGTCGCGAAACTCCTCCCACGTTGCGGGCGGGTTGTCCGGATCAAGCCCGACTTCTTCGAACATGTCCTTGTTGTAGTAGAACAGCTGGGTACTCGTGTTGGTAGGCATCGCGATGAACCGGCCGTCGAAGGTGCCCGCTTCTCGAAGCGCCGGGATGACGTCGTCGACGTCGAATTCGGGCTCGTCTACGAACTGGTTCATGTCCACGACCAATCCCTCGACATCCAGGAACTGGGGGACGTTGCCGAGCGATACCATCGCTAAGTGGGGGTGGTTCCGGCCGGCGAGGTCCGCCATGACTTTGTTCGCCGTTTCCGCGTAGGTCCCGTGGAAACTCGCGTTTACCACCACCTCGTCCTGCATCTCGTTGTATTCCGCTACCAGCTCTTCGACGAGCTCACCGAGGACTCCTCCGAGCGCATAGTAGAAGTCCACCGCGACCGGCTCGTCTACTTCCGGTTGTGCCCCGCCAAAGAGCGAGGCCGCGCAGAACACAAGCACCATGACGCACATAAGTGCCCGTTTCATACCGTCTCCTCCTTTGGAGTTTGTTGGGCGTTCGGCCCAACTTGATCGAATTCAGGCAACGGGTGCCTGCCAACTCTGGTTCACCGACCTCCGAGCTTCTCTTCACCTCCTTCCCTATTGCCAGGGGCTTGCGCGTTCCGCGCGCCGGCGGACGTGCTCTCCGTCACCGGGGTTGCAGCCTCTTTGCGCAGTTGGTCGGCGATGCGCGCGCACAAGAGCTCCAAGACGACCAGCTCGAGCACGCGTGGATGACAGGAGTAGCTGCCCAGCAGGTTCTCTGCAGCAGAGGTCAGAAGAACGTGTTCCGCCCGGCCTGCAAGCGATGACGGAGAGTAGTTCGTCATACCCACTGCGGTGGCGCCGCGAGATCTCCCCCTTCCGACTCCGTCGTAGACCTCCGGCGTCTCCCCGGAATGCGAGATCCCAAAGACAACATCGCCAGGCCCCAAGCTTTCGCACATTCGCTCGATCTCAACACGGTCGGATAGACAGATTGCCGTCAGCCCGATGCTCGACAACGAGTCACCGAAGATCCGTGCCACGCCGGCCGAGCCTGCAAGTCCGATCAGGACATTGCGGCGGCTGTTCGCAATGGTGCGGGCAACGGTGACCATCGTGGAGGCGGGGCTCAGCTGAATGGTCTGCCTGACATCCTCCACGAGTCGGGTGTAGTACGCCGCACCCGGATCGTTCCCCTGGAGTTCAGGGTGCGAACTGGTCCCACGACGGAGGAGCTCCGGGATGAATGTTGATTTCATGTCCTGGAAGCCCGAGTAGCCGAGGGAGCGGCAGAATCGAACCACCGTTGCGTCGCTGGTATCGCACCGCGAAGCCAGCGCGCCTAGAGAGAGCGTGACGATTTCGTCGGCATGACTCTGCACGTAGCTTGCAACGCGCTGCTCGGAGGGACTCAGGGAGGCAAACCGACTGTTGATGCGGGCAAGTACTTCCATCACCGCCTTCCTGGGAAGCCAAGCGGCTCTTCCTCGGAACGGAACCGGCACGGGGGTACCTCCCGGGCGACTATCCCCCCGGGAGCTCCTTCCTTGCTGCTGCCAGCAACGTCAGCTTTCGGCACGTACATTTTGCGGAGGGACGTTGCCGCAACTACATATGCTACAAATACGCAGTTGTTACAACTACATTACCCCGATTTCTCGGCGGTGTCAACGGCAAGCATGCGATGCTGTGAACAATCTCTTTGTGGGACATAGACCGGCCGTTTACCGCCCCGCGGGTCAGCCGGAAGGCCTCTCAGCGCCGGCACCACGGCGAGACGGTTCCGACGTCCCGTCGCCCCGGCTTCGCGCGCCCCTTGAGTTCTTTGGTTGACGGGGGACATAGGCGGGTGTAGCATGAGTATGGCTGGTGGTAATACCACCAGCACACCGAAATGCCGACGGAGCCCTGCCGATGGTGGCCGACCTGTTACGCCCTGTAGAAGCAACATCCCTCAAAGAGCAAGTGCAGCAGCAGATCGAGGAGCTGATCCTCTCGGGGAAGGTTCAGCCGGGAGCGCGGCTCCCGGCGGAGCGGGATCTTGCCCAGCAGCTGGGTGTTTCCCGCCCTGTCGTGCATGACGCCATACTGGAGCTGGAGAAGCGCGGCCTTGTCACGCTCAGACCGCGCCACGGGTGCATCGTCAATGACTACCGGTTCCAGGGCTCGGCGGAGCTCTTGGCGTCGCTGTGGCGGCACAACCAGGGCGCCCTGGAGCCCGCGCTCACCGAGGGGCTTTTGGAGTTGCGTGTAGCCGTGGAACAGCAGGCGGCCGCCCGCCTCGCGGAGAATCCCAGCGAGGAGACCCTTGGCGACCTTGCCGAGATCCTGGCGGAGTCCGAGGCTACCGACACTTCCGACGCTGAAGCTCAGGCCAGGCTGGACTTCCGCTTTCACTTCACCGTCGTTCTGGGCTCGGGAAACCTGGTCTACGCGATGCTCATGAACTCCTTCAAGGAGCTCTACCTCATTCTCCTGACACGGTTCTTCGAGGATCGAACGATTTTCGAGTCGGTATGTCGCAATCGCCGTGAGCTACTCCAAGCGCTCAGCGCGGGCGACGCGCACGCGGCGCGGCGGATCATGGCGCGTACGAGTAACGTGGAATCCTACGACTGGCACGGAAGCTGGTCCGGCGAGGAGTCGAAGCAATGAGACGGCGCGCTGACCGCGGCATTAGGCGCCTCAACCGCAGACTGCGACGCGCGGGCCTCCCGGAGTGCACCGCTCGGGCGGAGAACGGCACATGCGTCCTTGAAGGAGAAGCGGCCGGGTGGGATGACCGCGTTGCGGCGGGGTTCTTGGCCGCCCGATTCGGCTTTCGGGGCGTGGTGAACGACATCGCCGTCCCCGGGCGGGAGGAGCCGCCGATGCCGGTACCGCCGTCGCAGAGCCGGGAGCTCGACGGAGCGACCTTCGATGCGGTTATTATCGGGGCAGGGGTCATCGGCTGCGCGATCGCGCGGGAGCTCGCCGCCTGGGACCTGCGAATTGCGTGCATCGAGAAAGAGGAGGACGTTGCCGTCCACACCTCCAGTCGAAACGACGGAATGGTCCACCCCGGCTTCGCTCCCAAGCCGGGGACGAAGAAGGCCGCCTACAACGTGCGCGGGAATCGGCTGTACACCAAGGCGGCGCGCGAGCTCGGCTTTGCGCTCAGGAGGCCGGGCTCGATCCTGCTGTTCGAGAAGCGGTGGTACCGCCTCCTCGTGCCACTCCTGAAGCGTCGCTGCCGTAAGAACAGAGTCGACGGGGACTACCGGTACGTGAGCCCTGCGGAGATCGAGGCGCTCGAGCCCAACGCGACGCACGGGGATCGGGGCGGATTCTTGCTTCCGAGCGCGGGGGTTGTGAACCCCTTTGAGGTGACAATCGCCTATGCCGAAGATGCGGCGGCGCGCGGGGTATCCTTCCGCTTCGCCACGGCCGTAACGGGGATGAGCTGTTCGCCCGACGGCGCCGAGATCGCCACGGTGGAGACCACGGCAGGGGCGCTCCGCGCCGG
>PWGF01000406.1 GCA_003554375.1 Spirochaetaceae bacterium | reverse complement strand
TCGCTTGAGGATTCGCGTGCCGGCGGCGTATACTGGGAGCGTGAGGCGAGAGACCCAGGTGTGCCGCTATGCGGAGATGCGGAGAGCGTACCGGGAGCGCCGGGAACATGCCGAACAGGAGCGCATACGGCTGCTTGCGCGCGCCCAGGCGGATGCTTCCGGCGTCGTCGATATGATTGCACGCGAGTACCAACCGGATCGTATCTACCAGTGGGGGTCGCTCGTGGAGACCGCTCATTTCAGCGAGCGCTCCGATATCGATATTGCAGTGGAAGGGATTACCGATCCGAACCGCTTCTTCGCTATGGCTGCCGCGGCACAGGAGCAGACTCGATTCCCGCTGGATATCGTGCAGCTCGAAACCGTTCATCCGCGGTACGCGGAGCTCATTCGGCGTCTGGGAAGGCTTGTGTATGAACGGGACGCTTGAAGTCTTGTTGGGCCACATCGACTCGTCCACTGCCGTTCTCCGGGAGCTGGGAGACTTCGTGCGGGACTTCAGGGCAAAGGAGATAGAGGCGCGCGGCAAGGATCGCGTTGCTGCTCTGGCGCTCGCGCAGCTGTTGGACAACTACTATACCGCCGCGGAGACCCTCTTTGTACGGGTGTCGCAATTCTTCGAGAACAGCTTGACGGCGGAAAAGTGGCACGCGGATCTGCTGGAGAAGATGATGATAGAAGTGCCACGTTTTCGGCCGGCGCTTCTCTCCCGCGGTACCCACGATCTCCTCAGAGAGCTCATGCGCTTTCGGCATTTCAACAGATACTACCTGGAGTTGAGTTACGACTGGGCAAAGCTCGAGTATCTCCTTTCAGTGGTCGACCGCCTGCATCCGGCACTGCTCCACGAAATAGCGCAATTCCGCGCCGCCGTCGAAGAGATTGCCGCCGACTGAGCGAGTGCGCCCGGCTCAAATCGAAACAGCTATCGCTCCCGGACGTACAGCTTGACCAACACACCTGAATCGACATACACGCTCACGAATCACCCCGGTCGCTATACAGGTGCTCCGGGGCAGACTCCTCTACCGGTCCGTCAGGGAACACCTGCGCGATCCGCTCAGCTATGTCCGGCCATGGAACAGCCGTGGCACGATCCGGTTCGGGAACAATGCGAGCGATAAACTTGTTGCGTCGTCGCACTTCCAACACCTCTCCAGCCCCTACTTTTTGCAAGTAGCGTCCAAGGTGATGCTGAAGAACCCGGACGTTCACCGTCTTCATGTCTAACATTATGTACTACTCCTGTTCGATTCGTCCGTTTCTGACGCTCAGAATTTCCAGGATTGTGTAGGCACGTCCTCCGGGACGAAGCGCGCAAGGCCCTCGCTGAGCTTCCGGGTCTGAAAGCAAAGTAACCCATAACCCGGCGGAGTGATCTCCATCGTCTCGCGAGCAGACCTTGAGAAGAACGTCTTCAAAGGTGTTCGTCAACCTCGCGCTCGTCGCTTGGAACTTACGAGCAATCACATCGAGATCGTCGTCTCAGCCTCGACATTCACGTTGTACTCATCGACACAACAGAGCGGTAGGCACGGCACGGTGATTGGGAGTGCCGAGGAGGCGGAGTTATCCGTGAAACAAAGGAAGCAATCGGCAGGTGGTACCGGGAGCGAAGGAAACAAAGTGAACGGAACGGCGATGTGAGCAGTCTTAACGCTCTCATAATACCGAAGAAGCGGGGGAACCAAACCGCAGGGACCCTGCTGAGGAAAGGGGCCCGGTCGGTATACCAACCTATGAAGACAAGGTCGCGCAGAAGGCGGTACAGATGGTGTTGGAGCCGATCTATGAGCAACAATTCCATGACGTCTCCTCCGGCTTCCGACCGGGCAAATCGCAACACATGGCGCTGGACAGGTTGTGGCAAGAGGTAATGCACATGCGTGGAGCGTATGTGATAGACTTCGACATCTCCGAATATTTCGATACGATCGATCACCGACTACTACGGGAGGTGGTGCAGAAGCGGGTCAGAGACGGAGGGATTATACGCATGATCGGCAAGTGGCTGCATGCGGGCGTGCTGGAAGCGGAGACGGTCACGTATCCGAGGGCCGGATCTCCACAGGGCGGGGTTATATCACCGCTTTTGAGTAACATCTATCTACACGAGGTTCTCGACGAATGGTTTGTGAAGCAGGTTAAGCCGAGGATGCGCGGGAAGGCGGCGATGGTCCGCTTTGCCGACGACCAGTACTGCTGTTCGAACGGCGTAAGGACCTTGAGCGAGTCATGAGGGTACTACCGAAACGGTTTGCCAAGTACGGGTTGACGATGAACGAGCAGAAAACGAACGCGCTCCGATTCCTCCCACCTGGTCGGCGAGATGGAGGGGCACCGCAGCCAGTGAACTTCCTGGGATTCACCCACTATTGGGGCAAATCACGACGAGGGTATTGGGTAGTGAAGCGGAAGACGCAGAAGCAACGGCTCGCACGAGCTATCAGGGCCGTGGCCGTCTGGTGTAAACGGGACCGGCACCTGCCGGTGAGCGACCAACAGCAGGCGCTGAATGCGAAGCTCCGGGAGCACTATGCCTACTACGGCATTACTCCCTACTCCCGATCCTTACAGGCGTTCTGGGAGCAAGTGAAGCGAGTGTGGTTTAAATGGCTCAAC
>PWGF01000485.1 GCA_003554375.1 Spirochaetaceae bacterium | reverse complement strand
GGTGGGGGAAGCGGAAGACCGCGAGGGGCGTGCCGGGCGGAGCGTGAGCGGAGCCCGAAAAGCACGCCCCGGTGCCCGCAGGGCACGCGGGCTGGAGCGTGGGGGATACTTCCCCCAACAAGCCGGGCCCCACGGTCACGGCTGCACGCGTACTGAACGAAATCGGAGGTCGAGTATGCCACAATCATTGCCGGTGGATCCGGAAGATGTACGAAAGCCGGGCTCGGTGCGCTCGGCGGAGATCCCGCTGAACCGCTATAAGCCTGACGTGAAGGCGGAGCAGAAGCGCTTCGGCAGAGAGGCGCTGGTCCGCGCGTGGCGGGAGATGACCGCCATCCGCTGGTTCGAGAATATGCTCAACGCATTCAAGCTCCAGGGCTCGTGGGAGGGAATCGACTATCAGCACGGGGGCCCCGCGCACCTCTCGGTGGGGCAGGAGGCTGCCGCGGTCGGTATGTGCATGAGCCTGGAGCCTGAGGATTTCGTCTTCGGCTCACACCGGAGCCACGGCGAGATCTTGGCCAAGTGTTTTTCGGCGATCGCCCGGCTTTCCGATGAGCAGCTCGACCGCGTCATGGCGGAGTACCACGACGGTGAGACGCGGCGGGTTGTGGAGCGCGACTCGCACGATTCCGTCCGCGACCTTGCCGAGAGCTTCGTGCTCTACGGGACGCTTGCGGAGATATTCGGCCGCAAGCCGGGGTTCAACCGCGGGCTGGGGGGCTCCATGCACGCCTTCTTTGCGCCGTTCGGGAGCATGCCGAACAACGCAATCGTGGGCGGGAGCGCCGATATCGCGGTGGGCTCGGCGCTTTTCAAGCGGATCAACCGCCGGCCGGGAATCGTGGTTGCAAGCATCGGAGACGCGTCGCTCGGATGTGGCCCGACGTGGGAGGCGATGATGCTCGCCGCTATGGAACAGTACCGTACGCTCTGGGACGCGGAGATGGGCGGCGCGCCGCCGGTGCTCTTCAACTTCATGAACAACTTCTACGGCATGGGCGGGCAGACCGCGGGCGAGACCATGGGGCAGGGCGTGCTCGCGCGCGCGGGCGCCGGCGTGAACGATCGCAGTATGCACGCCGAGCGAGTGGACGGCTATAACCCGCTGGCCGTCGCGGACGCAATCGCCCGGAAGAAGGAGACGCTCCTCGCGGGCGACGGCCCGGTCCTCCTGGACACGATCACCTATCGCATATCCGGCCATTCCCCTTCGGATGCTTCGAGCTATCGCACCAAGGAGGAGATCCGGAAGTGGCAGGAGCACGACTGTCTGGCAGGGTACCGGGAGTACCTGGTTCGGAACGGAATCGCCACGGAGTCGGAGCTTGCGGCCGCGGAGGAGGAGCTCCACGAGAAGCTCAAACGCGCCGCCACCCGCGCCGTTTCGCTCGACGACTCGCCGCGGCCTCCGGGCGAGCTCATCGAGACGGTGATGTTCTCCAATGCGCCGGCCGACCGGCTCGACGAGCGCGAGCCCGAGATCCGGCAGCCGTTCGAGGAGAACCCCCGCGTGCGCCAGATTGCCGGCCGGGCGCGGAGCGCGATCGATGCCGAGGGGAATGTTCTGTCGCAGTCGAAAGCGGTCCAGCTGCGCGATGCGCTCTTCGAGGCGCTCCTCCACCGCTTTTCGGTGGATCCGACGATGGCGGCGTGGGGTGAGGAGAACCGCGACTGGGGCGGCGCATTCGGCGTCTACCGCGGCTTGACCGAGGCGCTGCCGTACCACCGGCTTTTCAACGCATCCATCTCGGAGGGGGCCATCGTCGGAGCCGGCGTGGGGTATGCGCTCTCCGGTGGCCGCGCCGTCGTGGAGCTTATGTACTGCGACTTCATGGGGCGCGCCGGGGACGAGATCTTCAACCAGGCGGCGAAGTGGCAAGCGATGAGCGCCGGGGTCTTGAAAATGCCGCTTGTGATACGGGTCTCGGTGGGAAGCAAGTACGGCGCGCAGCACTCGCAGGATTGGACCTCGATCGTCGCGCACATTCCGGGCCTGAAGGTGATGTTCCCGGCCACGCCGTACGACGCCAAAGGGATGCTCAACCTCGCGCTGCGCGGGAGCGATCCGGTGGTCTTTTTCGAGAGCCAACGCCTCTACGGAATGGGCGAGCAGTTCGAGCCCGGCGGGGTGCCGGAGGGATACTACGAAGTGCCGGAGGGTGAGCCTGCCGTCCGGCGAAGCGGGAGCGACGTTACGATCGTGACGATCGGCGCCACGCTCTACCGCGCGTTGGAGGCAGCGGAGGAGCTGGAGGAGCGCTACGGTATGTCGGCGGAGGTGATCGACGCGCGCTTCATCGTCCCGCTCAACTACGAGCGGATCGCGCGCTCGGTTGCCAAAACCCACCGGCTGGTCCTGGCATCGGACGCCTGCGAGCGCGGCGGCTTCCTCCAGACGATCGCCGCTACGGTCACGCGTCTTGCGTTCGACGAGCTCGACGCCCCGCCCGCGGTCGTGGGCTCGCGCAACTGGATCACCCCCTCGGTGGAGATGGAGGACCAGTTCTTCCCGCAGAAGGAGTGGATCATCGACGCGATTCACGAGTGCATCGTGCCGCTTCCCGGCCACCGCGTGACCACCGTCCAGAGCGACACGGACCTCGCCCGCCGGACGCGAGC
>PWGF01000414.1 GCA_003554375.1 Spirochaetaceae bacterium | reverse complement strand
GCGGGAACGACCGGCAGCGTGAGCCCGTCCCATGTCCGTCTGCCCTCCGGGAAGACACCGAGCACCCCGCCGGCCCGCTTGATCTCCACCATCATCCGCACGGTATCGAAGTCGGACATAGCCTTCGTCTTTGGAATCGCTCCCACCAGTCGCAGCGCTGCCCGCAGGACAGGCGAACGGAAGTTGGCGTCCGCAGTGACCCAGTAGATGGGGTGCGGCACTATGGCGCTGAGGATGAACGGATCCCAGAATCCTACGTGATTGGCAACTACCAGGTAGGGAGGCTTCAGTCGACGGAAGAGCGCACGGTTGCGGAAACGGACATTGAGCCGTAGCTTGAGGTAGCTCCCCAGAACAAGCTGCAACAGGTGGATGAAGAGCCTGGAAGGGCGGCGAATGCGCTGTAGCCCGGAGCCCCCAAGCTTCCGGCTGGAGACGCGAGTATCTCCTCCCACCGGCGGCGTGGTGCCTGCTCCGGCCCGAGGCGAGGTGAGCTCGTTCGCGTTCGTCGGCGGCGTGCCCGGTTCTCGCGATATGCCTCTGCGTTGCGCCGATGCCATTTGCGCTCTCCCGCCGTCGGACGCGCCATCGCCCCTGTCGGCGCATTGTAGGATCGGCCCACAGCCGAAATTCGTCGATAGAATCTGTCGCGGTATAGCCATATCTGGGTGTAGTATAGTACACAACCATGGCGGCTTTGTCGCTGCCCGACTCGAGCGCACCGAGCGCTGCGTGTGCCGAGCAAGTCGGCGGAGACAAGGAGCATCAAGCGCTCTCACCCTTCACCGGGCGGCGCTGTGGGACGAACTTCAGGAGGATCCATGACCTTCTTTGACTGGTCGCTTTTCATCGACCTCGGGCTTATCTCGGCGGCCCTGCTGGCGGCTACGGCCCTGCGCGCCCGTGTGCGCTTCTTCCAGACGTACCTCATTCCGAACGCTATCCCGGCAGGGTTCATGCTTCTGCCGTTGTACAACTTCGTGCTGCCCCACCTGGGAGTTGGAACACAGAACCTGGAGGCCCTAGTCTATCACCTATTGAGCATATCCTTTCTTGCCATGGCGCTCCGGGGCACCGCAGGCCCCCGCCGCAACTCAGAGGGCAAGAGCGAAGTCTTTGCAACAAGCATTGCCGTCTTGAGCCAATACGCCGTTCAGGCAACGATTGGGCTCGTCTTAACGGCGCTCCTCATATTCACCGTCCTGCCGGAGCTCTTCCATTCCTTCGGCCTCTTGATGCCCTTGGGGTTCGCGCTCGGTCCGGGCCAGGCACTGTCGATTGGCGAGGGCTGGCGCACCGCCGGCATCGAGGGAGCAGGCTCAATCGGACTGACTTTCGCCGCAATCGGCTTCTTGGTGTCATGCTTCGGCGGTGTTTTTCTGATCAACTACGGAATCCGGCACGGTTGGATGAAGGAGGAGAACGTCCGGCGTCTGCGGGCACGAGGGACCCGGACCGGGATCTATGCCCGGGGTCACAAGCCGGTAGGCTCTCATCTCACAACCGAATCCGAAGCGATCGATTCAATGACGTTCAACCTGGCGATCACTCTGGTTTGCTACCTCGCCACGTACCTTCTGCTCACCGGACTTCATCACTCGCTCAGCACCCTGGGACCGCCCGGACAGGAGCTTGCCGTCAACCTTTGGGGCATCAGCTTCATCTTCGCCGCCATGTTGGGCCTCGGAGCAAAGAGAATGATCCATCGGGCAGGGCTGGACTATCTTCTGGACGACAAGTCGCTCACCCGGATCGCGGGACTGAGCGTGGATCTGCTGGTAGCCGGCGCGCTCGGGGCGATATCGCTCGTGGTCGTGCAGCAGTACTGGGCGCCCATCCTGGTGGTGGCCGCCGTGGCCGCTGTCGCTGTCGGGCTCAGCGTCCCGTGGATCTGCTCGCGACTCTTTCGGGACCACGCGTTCGAGCGAATGCTCCTGGTCTTCGGCGTCTCTACCGGTACGTTGACCACCGGCCTCGCGCTGTTGCGGGTGGTGGATCCCGACTTCGAGACGCCGGTGGGAACGGACTACGCGTATGCAGCCGGCATTACGTTCGTCCTGGCGATTCCCTTCATCTTGAGCCTGAACATGCCTACCACCACCTACCAGACCGGGAACATGTTGTGGTTCTGGCTTACCCTCGGCGTGGCTCTTGCATATCTGACCTTTTCACTCATAATGTACGTGGTGATCGGCAAGCGCCGGGCATTTAAGCGAGCTCATCGCGTCTGGCTGCCGTCGGAGACATACTCATCCCGGAGCGCATAGCCCGGTACTGAAGGTCGTTTCGCACGCTCCATACCTCGACCACCGGAGTGCCCCGGCTCGAAGGAGATCGCCTTTGAAGATAGGCCCCAGCGAGAAACTGAAAGAGCGAATGAGCGGCGTCCGCCACACAATTGCCGTGATGAGCGGCAAAGGTGGAGTCGGTAAGAGCACAGTGGCGGTGAATCTTGCTGCCACCCTCGCGGAGCAAGGGCACCGCGTGGGGCTTCTGGACGCGGACATCCACGGCCCCAACATAGCCAAGATGCTCGGGATCGAGGAGCGCCGTTTCACCGGCTCAGAAGAAGCCATCGAGCCGGTAGATATCTCACCCAACCTCCACGTAGCAAGCGTAGCGCTTGTCGGTTACGATCGCGATACCGCGCTGATCTGGCGTGGTCCCATGAAGCTCAGCATCATCAAGCAGTTCCTGGAAGACGTGGTCTGGGGCGAGCTGGATTACCTCATCATCGACACACCGCCCGGAACCGGAGACGAGTCCATGACCGTATGCCAGTTCCTTCCTGACCTCGGGGGCGTGATGATCGTAAGCACGCCGCAGGAAGTGGCGATTCTGGACTCGCGCAAGAGCGTTGACTTTGCGCGGAAGATGAACGTACCGGTTCTGGGCATCGTGGAGAATATGAGCGATCCGGAGAACGGACCGCGCCTCTTCGGGCAAGGGGGTGGCCGCCGTGCTGCCGAAGAGCTCGATGTGCCCTTCCTCGGCAGCCTCCCGCTTGATGCAAGTGCTGTCGAGTCAGGCGATACCGGTACACCCCTCGTAACCTCGCATCCGGATTCAGAGCTCGCCAGATCGCTTGCACACCTTGCCGAACGGACGGCCGCGCAACTGGAACCGGCGTCGTAATACTCCCGGATGCCGGCGCTCTCGGTGGTGCCTGCGTTTCCGGCGAAAACACGGGAATAACACCCGCTTGACCCACACTCCGTCCGCACCCAATACTGTGGTGTACTCCCGAAACCACGATTCCAAGGATCTGCTACGTTGCGAGTGCGTTACAAAACTTCGGAGACGGGCAAGCTGGTACGACAGGCAATCATCTACACTGCGGAGGATCATAAGATAGATCCAGGGAAGGTGGACCATGATGCCGTCAAGATCATCAAACGCCTGGAGAGCTTCGGACACGAGGCCTACATCGTCGGCGGCGCGGTCCGCGACCTCCTCCTGGACCGGTCTCCTAAGGATTTCGACATTGCCACGGACGCCGCCCCCGGGCGGATACGCAAGCTCTTCCGCAATTCGCGGGTAATCGGCAAGCGCTTCCGCCTTGTCCACGTTTTCTTTGCGGGGGAGAAGATCATCGAGGTATCTACCTTCCGTGCACGTGATAGCGAAGGCTTTCAGAATCTCTACGGAAGCATGGAAGAGGACGCCATGCGCCGGGATTTCGGCCTGAACTCGCTCTATTTCACCCCTACGCGGAACACCGTCATCGATTTCACCGACGGGTTCACAGACATTCGGCGGAGGCGTATCCGTCCGGTGATCCCCCTTGATCGCATATTCGAGGAAGACCCGGTCCGTATGATCCGGGCGATCAAATACGCGGCTACTACCGGTTTCTCTCTGGCACGGCCGCTCAAACGGCGTCTCAAGTCGTCGGTCGAGCTTCTGGATGGAGTTCCGTCTTCGCGCATGACCGAGGAAGTGTACAAAATCCTCGGTTCCGGATACGCCGCACCTATTCTCGAAAGCTGTATCCGATGGGATCTACTCCGCTTCATGGTGCCAAGGCTCGCCGAGGCGTGCCGGTCTCGAGAGTTTCGAAAACGATTCCTTGGGCGGATAGGCGAGCTCGATCTACTCCTGAGCCGGCGTGATGCCGACCGAGATGTCTTGACCGCGTATCTGACAGCGGACTATCTCTTCACCGCCACTGACTGGGATCCCAACGAGCGAATTGCCTTTCCCGACGGTTTCAAAGCTATCAAGCAGCTGATATTCCCGCTTTCGCCGGCGAATCGCCACGTGGAGGACGCCCTCTCCTACCTTCTCAAGCGGAAGCGTCGGTACCTCCGAAGCGGGTCCATTACCTACGAAGAGGACTTGCAGCGTGCCCACTCCGGAGTATCGGCCCGACAGGAAAAAGGGAAGAAAGCCGACCGTGGAGACAGGAGCTCGGGGAAAAAGGCCCGTGGGCGTGGTCACAACCGGCGCCGACAACCGGCCACAGCCGGGGAGCACACCTTTCAAACGGAGGCTGCCGCGGCGAACGGCCGCGCCCGGAACCCGCAGCACGCGAAGGGCGAGGCAGATAGCGGTGACCGCACCAACCCTTCCAAGGATAGCCGGCACCCACAAGGTGCCGGGTCAAAGAATACCTCCCGAAGACGGGGAAAACGCGGCGGCCGCCAGGGAAAGAACCAACGCAGCGGCGAGGACTCACCGGGCACCTCCCGAAAAGGTACCCGGCATCCGGCGCACGCTCGAGAAGGAAGGGATGTCGACAGCTAGAAGGCGTCCGGAGTGTTGTCGCTGTCGGTCTGTGTCCTCACCGCCGGCGCAGTCACTCTCTGAGCCGCCTGCCGGAAAAGAGCCGCAGCATACGCCCGATCGGATCGATCACGGAACAGATTCCGTCTGCTGAGATGCATAGAACCGTTCCAACGAGTCGATAAGCTCCACCACAAACGGGTCAACAATGGAGTAGATCCGACGGTTCCCCTGCACCTCCGAACGAACAATTCCCTTTTCTTTGAGAACCGCCAAGTGTTGCGAAACCACCGGTTGTGGCTGACTAACGCACTCCCAGAGCTCCGAGACACACGGCTCCTTGCCGTGCGCGATTGCGCAGAGCAGCTCCAGGCGGACCGGATGGCCGCACACCTTCAGCTTTTGGGCGCAGTCCCGTACCGCGTCACGCGGCGGACCGTCGTACAACTCACTCATGGCACCGTTATGATAGCCGCTGCGCACGCATTTTGCAACGGCGAAGCTATCGGCTCTGCCACCTACCCGACGCCTGGTCCCGCCGCCGGTTTCGGTGGGCAGCTCACGCATCTCCTCCGGAGCTCGACCCTCCGTTCGAACCTGAAGAGCTCGACTGCGAGTCCGCTGAACTCCCGGAGCCCTTCTCCGTACCCTGAGACGCTCCGGCGGTCTCTCGCTCCCCGGACCCATTCCTGGAGGAACCGTTTCCACCGGCCTTTGATCCTTCCGGCTTCCGGTTGTCGGTAACGTAGAACCCACTCCCCCTGAAGATTATCCCAGTGCCGCCTCCGATCAGCCGCCGAAGGGCAGCCTCCTCACAGGAGGGGCATACCTTGAGAGGTTCTTCACTCATCATCTGGAACGTTTCGAACGAGTGACCGCATCTGGTGCATTCGTAATCATAACTTGGCATTATTCTCGCTCCCTCTCTCCTGTTGTTGATCACGCCGAGTCCGTCCGCCGGCGGGCGCTTCCCCTCCCCCTCTTTGCTGAAAGCGCCGTCCGGCGACAAGCTCGACGGTCACCGAGGTAATATGGGGCAAGTGGAATATATATCACAGGCGACCATGCGGCAATAGGCAGACTTCGCCCGATTCCAGCAGATCCGTTCTTACCCTTACCACCGCAACCGTACCGGGATTCCCGCTTCGTGAACGCGCGCCTTGATGTCCGCGACCGTATAATCCCCGTAGTGAACCATGCTCGCTACAAGCGCCGCGTCAGCAGCACCGTCGCGGAATACCTCCACGACGTGCTCCGGTGTGCCGGCACCTCCGGAAGCCACCACGGGGACGTTCACTGCCTCCGATACCATCCGCGTGAGCCGAAGCTCGTAGCCGTCCCGCGTTCCATCCGCGTCGATCGAGTTCAGCACGATCTCGCCGGCTCCAAGCTCGACCGCCCGCTTGGCCCACTCCAGCGCGTCCAGCTCAGTCTGTTTCCGTCCCCCGTCGACGAAAACGCGGTAGCCGCTCGGGGCGGTCTCATCCGCTGCCGCATCCATTCCGAGCACGATGCACTGCCTACCGAGCTTCTCAGCTCCTTCCCGGATGATCTCGGGATTCCGAACAGCCTGACTGTTGACGCTCACCTTCTCGGCCCCCGCCGACAGTACCGCTTGCATATCTTCCAGGTCCCGAATACCGCCGCCAACAGCAAACGGAACAAAGACCTCTCCGGCTACCCTGCGGACCACCTCGATCATAATGCCCCGTCGCTCCGGCGAGGCCGTGATGTCATAGAAAACCAGTTCGTCCGCGCCGCCACGGTAGTACTCCGCCGCCATCTTGACCGGATCGCCGATATCGACGTTATCCTTGAACTTCACCCCTTTGGTCGTCTTGCCGTCGCGCACGTCCAAGCACACCACGATCCGCTTCTCCAACATGAAACCTCCAAAACTCGGCGTGTTTAGCTTGTCCAGCCTGCGTTCAGCGTGCTCGCCCTGCCTTCAGCGTGCTCGCCCTGCTCATAATTCGGCCTTCATTCGGGGCTATTCCCGAAAGGCGAAACTCTCCAGCAGCTTCAGGCCGAACCTCCCGCTCTTCTCCGGATGAAACTGGACCGCGCTGATCGGCCCGGCTCGAAAAGCGGAAGCGAAACGCACTCCCGCATGCTCAGTAGTTCCAACCACGTACTCCCCCTTGGCGGGCTCCGGATAGTATGAATGGACGAAGTAGAAGCTGGAATCCATCGGCAGACCCTCAAACAGATGACATTCGCCCACCTGAGTTACTCGATTCCAGCCCATATGAGGAACCTTGTCACCTCGACCGCTCGGAAGGGCGCGCACCTTTCCGGGCACGAGCGCCAGACAAACCGTATTCCCTTCCTCGCTCCATTCCAAGACAAGCTGGCAGCCGATACAGATGCCAAGCAACGGCCGCCCATCTTGAACGTGTCGACGCAGCGCCCGGTCCAAACCCCGCTCACCCAGCACCGCCATAGCCGCTGCAGCCTCGCCCACCCCCGGGAAGATGAGCTTGTCGCACCTCTCCGCCAGGCGGGGCGTATCCACACGAACGTGCTCGACGCCAAGCGCGGCAAGCGCCGTCTCGACGCTGCGCACGTTTCCCGCATCGTAGTCGATGATCCCTATCCGCATCCTTATACCCGTCCGCTCGCCTATCCGGCCACCCCGGCTGTGGCTCCCAGGAACCGGTCGAACAAGTCCATCACCTGCTCTCCGGAAAGCCTCACTCCGGAGAACACGATCGTCGTCTCGTCCCGGTCGATCTCGAGCTCAGGCGTTCGTTCCCCAATCAGTACCGGTAGCACAAAACGCAGGAGAGCGTTGAGTAGACGCGCCGTTCGTTCGTCCTCCAACCCCACGCGCCCCGCCAACTCGTAGCTCCCCGCCTCGGCTCCCGAGCCGCTCGTTACCGAAACGGCAATCGCTTGGACCTGGAGCGCTCGAGCCTCCTGCGGAAGGCCGGCCAAGATCCGCTCGGTCGGCCGAGGTATTGCCACAGAAAGCTCCGCGTCCCGATCAAGCATCCGCCGGCCGTTTTCGCTGTCGGGAAGCACCGCTGCCTCGTAATCCTCTACAGCCGTGCCGGCCGCCACGGTCATTTCGGAACCCTCCGTCTCCGCCGAAGCTCGCTGCGGCCCGGCGCCGGCCGGAACCTCCCCGGCGCTCTCGCTCTCCGCAACACCGGATTCCAAGCCCCGTGTCACCGCCACGCCGAGCTCACCAGCTCCCGCGGTGCCCAGAAGCGTCGTTATTGCGCCATTCGAGAAGAGAACGTGTCGCGACGATAGCACCGAAAGCTGCCCGGCCCCGTCGCGCTCCTCGTAGTACACGTACGATCGGCCGTTTCGCTCGGTAGTGCTACGGCGCCACGCGCGACTCAGCCATAACCCTGCCCGAAGCCTCCGCGACGGATACGATCCGGTCGCCACGGCGTAGAGTCGCGGCATGTCCGCGGCGGCTGCTTCCCGGGGCGGGCCGGCATCCGCCTCTCCTGCCCCCCCGTCGCCTTCTTCGGACTGGAGTTCACCGTCCGCGCCCGCGGAGCCGCCCGCACCATCGCCCCGAACGCCGTTCTCCGAAGGAAACTCCAACGCCGCCACAAACCGCTCGCTCCGGTCGAGCAAGCGGGGGAGGTCTTCCTCCTCCACCTCAAAGCGGAGGAACAGCTCCTCCAGAAGCTCGCGCATCGGCTCCACCTGCACGCTGAAGTAGACCGACGAATCGTCGGGTAGCAGATCCTCGGCGGCGCGTTCCTCCGCCACCTGCGGCACCGTGGCGCACCCCGCCGGCGCCACCAGCACCCCAACCAGCATTGCCGCCACCGCGCCCCAACGGCGCCCCCGCCGTGCCGGCGCGGCCGCCGCCGTGCCGGCCCCGCGCGGCCCTGACGGCTCTCGCCCCGCGCCGGCCGGTACGCCCGCGCGGGAGCCCAGCGGTGCCGGCGCGCGCCGAGACGCCCGCGCCGCAGCCGCCGCCGTGCCGGCCCCGCAGGGGCCACCCGGTGCCGGCGCGCTTCCGGCCCGCGCCGCCGGCGCCTTCCCGCCCCCACGCCTCACTTCGAAACCCGCTCCAGATGCACCCGGCACGCCTCGTCTCCTACGGTCAGCTCCGCCGCCCCGTTCGGCACCTCGTGACCCACCGAGACCGCAAGCGTCTCCGAAGCCAGATACTCCTCGAACTCGTCGACCGCCTGCTTCACCTTCTCCGTGCCGTCGACGCGCAGGTCGATTCGCTCGGTCACTTCCAGCCCGCGCTCCTTCCGCAGGTTCTGCACCTGGCGGATCAGGTCGCGCACCAGCCCCTCACGCTCCAGCTCCGGAGTGATCTCCGGGTCCAGCGCCACCGTCAGGCTCCCTTCGTTGAGCACGCGGAGGTTCTCCTTCTCCGTGCGCTCCACCAGGACCCGCTCCGCGTCCAGCTCCACCGTTTGCCCATCGACCTCAATCGACAGCGTGTTGCCATCCAGGAGGCTGTGAATCTGCCGGCCGCTGAGCGCCTCGATCTGCGGCTTCATCTTCTTGACCAGGCCGCCCAGCTCGCGCCCCAGAAGCTTGTAGTTCGGCTTGGCGTGGTATTCGACCACGTCTTCCTCGTCGTCCCGGTAGACGATCGACTTCACGTTCATCTCTTCGCGGACCAGCCCCTCCATCTCGCGAAGCACCCGCTTCTCGTCCGGATCGCGCGTCACCACGTACATCGTGCGCAGCGGCTGGCGGTTCTTCAGGTTGTAGCGGCTCCGGAGCGCGCGCCCCATACGGACCGCCTTCCGTGCCGTCGCCATCCGCGCCTCCAGCTCCGCGTCACGCCGTTCCTGGCGCGGCTCCGGGAAGTCGCAGAGGTGCACGCTCTCCGGCATATCGTCCGAGCGGAGGTTGCGGTAGATCTCCTCGCAGATGAACGGCATGTAGGGCGCCGCCACCCGCACCACCTGCTGTAAAACGCCGTAGAGCGTCGCGTACGCCTGCCGCTTGTCCGCGTCATTCTCGCTCCGCCAGAAGCGCCGCCGGCTCCGCCGGATGTACCAGTTGTTCAACAGATCGATGAAGGAGACGATCGGCTCGATCCCACGCTGCAGCTCATACGCGTCCAGTTGCGTGGCCACCCGCTCCGCAAGCGTCTCCGCCTCCGAGATGATCCAGCGGTCCAGCGGATTCGCCGGATCGTCCGGATAGCCCGCGGGCGCGATTCCGTCGATATTCGCGTACGTAACAAAGAAGCCGTACGCGTTCCAGAGCGGGATCAGAACGGTTTTCAGAACCTCTTTCACGCCCTCGTCCGAGTAGCGCATATCCTGTCCGCGAACCGCCGCCGAATCCATCAAGAATACCCGGAGTGCGTCGGCGCCAAAGGTGTTGACCACGTCCACCGGATCCGTGTAGTTGCGCTGACTCTTCGACATCTTCTTGCCGTCCGGCGCCAGCACCATCCCGTTGACCACCACGTTGGAGAACGCCGGCCGGTCGAAGAGCGCCGCGGCAAGCACCGTCAGCGTGTAGAACCAGCCTCGCGTCTGGTCCATCCCCTCGGCGATGAAGTCCGCCGGGAAGTTCCGCTCGAACCACTCCTTGTTCTCGAACGGATAGTGGTTCTGCGCGTACGGCATCGATCCGCTCTCGAACCAGCAGTCCAGGACTTCTTCCACGCGCCGCATCGTGCCGCTCCCGTCCGGAGCCGGCCAGGTGATCTCGTCCACGTAGTGCTTGTGGAGGTCCGGCACCGAGCGGCCCGACTTGCGCTCCAGCTCCTCACGGCTTCCGATGCACTCCACGTAATCGCCGCCGTCGCTCTTCCAAACCGGAATCGGGTTCCCCCAGAAGCGGTTGCGGCTGATCGCCCAGTCACGCGCGCCTTCCAGCCATTTCCCGAAGCGCCCTTCCTTGAGGTGCCCCGGCACCCAGTTCACGCGCGCGTTCGCCGAGAGAAGCTTCTCTTTGATCCGCTCCACCGCCACGAACCAGCTCGATACCGCGCGGTAGATCAACGGCATATCGGTGCGATAGCAGAACGGATAGGGGTGCGTGTAGGTGTCACGCTTGACGAGCTTGCCTTCGTCCTTGAGGCGCTTGATGATCGCCTTGTCCGCATCCTTGACGAAGGTCCCCTCGTAGTCCGAAACCTCCGAAGTGAACTTACACTCCGCGTCGATCGGGCAGACCACCGGCAACCCCGTCCCCTTGAGGGTCTCGTAGTCGTCCTCGCCAAAGCCGGAAGCCAGGTGGACGATACCCGTCCCCTCCTCGGTCGTCACGTAGTCCGCCACGTGCGTCCGGAAGGCGCCGCGCTCCGCCAGATCCGCAAAGTAGGGAAAGAGCGGCTCGTACTCGATCCCGCCCAGCTCGCTCCCCTTCTTCCGCTCGACGATCCGGTACTCCGACTCGTCACGGTAGTAGGCGCCCAGCCGGGACTCCGCCAGGATGTACTCCTCGTCCCCGTCGGCAACCCGCACGTAGTCCACGTCCGGCCCCAGAGCCATCCCCAGGTTGGACGGGAGGGTCCACGGCGTCGTCGTCCACGCCAAGAGGTAGGTGCTCTCGGTGCCCTTGACGCGAAAGCGCACCGTGATCGCCGGATCCTGGATGTCGTGATAGCCGCCCAGGTTGACCTCGAAGTTCGAGAGCGGGGTCCCCAGCTTCGGGCTGTAGGGCAGGATATAGTAGCCCTCGTAGATGAGCCCGCGCTCCCACAGCTCCTTGAAGACCCACCAGATCGACTCCATATAGTCGGGGTCCATCGTCTTGTAGTCGTTGTCGAAGTCCACCCAGCGCCCCAGCCGGTTCACGATGGCGCGCCACTCCTCGGTATAGCGCAAGACGATCGAACGGCAGTTCTCGTTGAACTTCGCCACGCCGTACTGCTCGATCTCGAACTTCCCCGAGATCCCCAACTCCTTCTCCATCTCGTACTCGACCGGCAAGCCGTGGCAGTCCCAGCCGAAGCGCCGCTCGACCCGCTTGCCCTTCATCGTCTGATAGCGCGGGATAATGTCCTTGATCGTGCCCGGCACAATGTGCCCGTAGTGCGGCAGCCCCGTAGCAAACGGCGGGCCGTCGTAGAAGACGAACTCCGGCGCCCCCGCCCGCTGCTCCACGGACTTCTCAAAGATCCCGTTCTCCTGCCAGAACGCCAGCACTCCCTCTTCCATCTTTGGAAAGCTGACCTTCGGATCGACCGGCTTGTACACAGATTCCTCCCTCAAGCTATTCCCGCAGCCATCGAGACTTAGGCGGCAATTCTATGGATGCCGATACCCGGTGTCAAGAACGGCACGCCCCCACCACAGCCCACCCCCAGGGACACCACGACACCACAGCCCAGCGCCCCG
>PWGF01000189.1 GCA_003554375.1 Spirochaetaceae bacterium | reverse complement strand
GGGGCGGGAGACGCGGGCCAAGGGAGGGGCGGACTGGACGGCCGGGCGGGCCAGACCGGGCGGGCAGCGGGTGACGCGTCGCAACGGAGGGCCGGAGAGACACCCGTGCAGGCCGCCGAGCAGCCGGCCCAGACCGGCCGGGCGGACGAAAAGGCGGCGGGAGACGAGGCGGGACACGCGACGGGAGACGCGGCCCAAGAGAGGACTGAAAAGCGTAAGGAGGGAACGTGATGATGGAGGGAACCACCAGAGGAGAGCGCATGGCGAGCCGCGTGGTCGCGGCCGAGGTCGCCGGGTACGTCGGCCGGGAGATCACCGTTGCGGGCTGGGTTCACCGGGTTCGGGAGCTCGGCAAGGTGAGCTTCGTCGTGCTCCGGGACCGGAGCGGACTACTCCAGATTGTCTATGAGGGAGCCGCGCCGGCGAGCGTTGAGACGGTCATCTCCGTGCGTGGGACCGTTGCGGAGAACTCCAAGGCGGCCGGCGGATTCGAGCTGCGCGCCGGCGGGACGGAGATGCTTGGGCCAGCCGACAGCGACCTCCCGATAGCCGTGAACGGCGACCCGGGCTCGATCGCGCTCGAGACGCTCCTCGACAACCGCATGCTGAGCCTCCGTATGCCGGAGGTCCGAGCGATCTTCGAGCTCCAGTCCGAGATCGTCGCGCTCTTCTCCGAAGCGCTGCGGAAGCGCGGGTTTACCGAGATCAAAACCAGCAAGCTTGTCGGCTCGGGAACCGAGGGCGGCACCGGGCTCTTCCAAGTCGACTACTTCGGCGAGCCGGCATACCTCGCGCAGAGCCCGCAGCTCTACAAGCAGGCGATGGTAGCAAGCGGCTTGGAGCGCGTTTTCGAGATCGGCGCCGCCTACCGCGCCGAGAAGCACGACACCCCGCGCCACCTCAACGAGTACGTGAGCCTCGACGTCGAGCTCGCATTCATCGACGGGATCGACGACCTGATCGACCTGGAGATCGAGATACTCACCCACATCTGCGAAGGCCTCGCCCAGAGCTCGCGGAGCCGGTCCACGCTCGCCCGGCGGAGCTCCGAGCTCCCGAGCGCCGACGCCCTGCGGCGCACTCCGCGCATCGACCACGAGACCGCCAAGCGGATCGCCTCGGATCGTACCGGCACCCGGTTGTTCGAGCTCAATCCTCGCGCCGAGCGAGCGCTCTGTGACTGGGCAGCCGAGGAGCACGGGATCGATGCGGTGTTCGTGACCGGCTTCCCCAGGAAGAAGCGCCCCTTCTACACACGCCCCGAGGCGCCACCCGCGGAGCAGGGCCCGGAGGCCGATTCGGAGGCCAACCCGGACTCTCCCACGGCGGCGGCCGCGGGAGCGGCCTCCGCAGGCGACTCCGCGGGTGGCTCCGCCGCAGGGGCGGGCGCGCCGGGCTCCGCAGGGGAATCCGGGGCCGGCTCCGCCTCCGGCACGACGCCCGCCGCCTTCCGCTCGGGCCCGGAGGCCACGGCCGGCGGCACCTCCACGCCCGCCGCCCCGGCCGGGACGCCGGCCTCCGGAACCGCGTCCGACCGCGGCCCCGCCACGGGGGCGCCGCCCACGACGGGCTTCGCGGGCCACTCCGGTCCCGGAAAGCGGCGAGCGCGGGCCACGGCGAGTTTCGACCTCCTCTTTCGCGGACTCGAAATTACGACCGGCGGCATGCGCATCCACGAGCACAACGCCCTCCTGGAGGCACTCCGCGCGTTTGGGATGCAACCCGAGGCCCTCAGCGACTATCTGAACGTATTCCGCTACGGATGTCCGCCGCACGGCGGCTTTGCGATCGGCCTCGAGCGGCTCACCCAGAAGCTCCTCGGCCTCGAAAACGTCAAAGAAGCGAGCGCCTTTCCACGCGACCGGAAACGGCTCCGGCCGTAGCCGGCGGGCAAGGCGAACGGCTCCGGCGGCCGGCGGGCCTGCCTAGCGGCGTGGCTCTCTGCATGGCTGCCTACCGTCCTGGCGGCGGAGTGCCCAGCCGGCGGCCCCCTCCGGCGGCCGGCGGGTCGCGGACCGGCGGGCCATAGGGCGGCCGGCCGCACATCGCCGCTTGACAGCACGGCCGCCAGGGCGCATTATATCGAAGTACTAGTGATCTGGGACACTAACAGATATGACAAGACAACCCCGCCGGCCGGCACGGCTGGCCACGCTCGCACTGAGGAATCTCTCGCGGTACCGGAAACGGACGATCATTACGGCGTCCGCCATTGCCCTAGGGGTGACGATGTTTGTGGGGTTTGACTCGATCTTCCAAGGGTTCTTCGCTGATTCCGACCGCAACTACGCGCGCTACGAGACCGGGAGCGCGGCCGTGGTCCCCCAGGGCTACTGGGAGGAACGGCAGGAGTATCCCCTCGACATCGCAATCGAACGCCCGGACGAGCTCCTGGGAATCCTGGACGCGGCTGGGATCGCAGCTGCTCCGCGGCTTGATTTCTCGGGAGAGCTCATCACCCGCTACGATCCGTTCCCGGAGGACGGTTCCGCGCAGGTGATCCTCCACGGAATGGACACGACCAGAGACCCGGAGGTCTTCCGCCTCAAGGAGTCGATCGAGGATGGACGCTTTCCGGAACCCGGCCAGGATGAGGTGATCATCGGCGGATGGCTCGCGGACCGGCTCGGC
>PWGF01000284.1 GCA_003554375.1 Spirochaetaceae bacterium | reverse complement strand
GCATTCCGGTCTGCTCGTCCTCGGCAGCCGCGAACGACGAATCTTCGTCGGCTAGGGCGTCTTCCGAGGGCATTTGAGCGCCTAGCTCGTCGGTCATCTCCGTATCCACGGATTGTGGGCCCTGACCACTCGTCTCCCCCGCGCTGTCGCCGGTCAACACCTCTTCTTCGTCCGGCTGAAGCTCGTCCAGGCTCAGGTCGTCCGTCCCGCCGAAATCGAACGTTCCATCCTCATCCGGTGAGTCTTCGGTCCAAAGTTCGTCTTCTTGACGTGAATCCTCCAGTTCCATTTCTCCCGGGTCCCAGGACTCGAGTTCTTCGCCTTGTCCGGAGTCCAGCTGTTGGGAGTCACGCGATGCCAAGCTCTCCCCGGGTTCGGCGTCTTCTTCCGGGAGCGTACTCGAAGGTTCAGGCCCGGCCGCAAGCTGCTCCGAGGGCTTTCCTAAGAAGTCTTCCGATCTTGCCTCTTCTCCGGCTAAGAGTTCCTGCTGCCCCGGCTCCTCTTCTTCAAGACTGAGCTCGAAATCCTCTAGGCCGCTGCTATCTTCATCGAAGGGCGACTCCTCTTCCAGCGAAAGCTCTTCCAGTTCCGAGTCCTCAAAGGCTTTCGCCTCTCCGGTAGTGTCCGTTGTGCTTGAGGCGGCGTCCTGTTCTTCCGGTGCGACAGGAGCATCGGCAGCGTCATCGTCGAACGTAGGAAGCTCACCTTCTTCCTCCTCCAAATCGGCGAGAAGGCGTTCCTCTTCCTCGGTCAAATCATGCGAACCTGGTCTGATCTCCGAGTCTTGCGGGTCCGCTTCTGTCTGATCACTCTGCTGGGCCTTGTGGACGTCGGGGATCTCCCTATCCTGGCCAACCACGGCATCTCCGAAAGCTGAGCTATCCGAGTTGTCTCCTGTTGCGGGAGCCGACTCTTGCGTTAGCGGATCTTCCGGATCAACGTCCTGCAGATCGCCGAACTCATCGGATACAGTGTCGTCGAACGTTTCCCCAAGCTCAGGGGTTACCTCGTCCAGCTCGCTGGTATCTAGGTCGAGTGCGTCGGGCTCGGAAGGGGAGGCCCCCTGGGTATCCGATCGCGCGCCCTGCCCGGCCTGCATAGTTGGACTGCTCTGATCCCCGGCGTCTTCGCGAGCCGCCTGCGTGGCGCCGTTATCGGATTCAAGGTCTTCCGGCCCGGCTTTTACCCACACGCCGTATTCCTCCAGGTCTTCTCGTGGCGAAGTAGTGAATGCGTTTGGATGATTACGATCTTCAAGAGCCATGGGTACCCCTGCCAAAACTGGTGAACTGTACTGACAATGCGTTTTCTAACATCGGCACTTCCTACAGATACCATAATACACCCGAAGGCTCTCGTAGAAAACCTCCGGCCCGGCGTACGCAATTACCGGCGGGCGGTGAACGTCCTACCCGGATATCCCCCGGTTGAGCGGGTTAGTTCGGCACGCCCGAAGATCGCGTGCCGCTCTCTCACGCATCTTGCTGTTAAGCTCAGCGGCGCTCATTCCGTAATTGGAGGTGATGGGACGTGCTCTTCTGCTTGGACTTGCCGCCGGCATCTTCATCTACCTCGCTCTTAGTATTGCATGGGGGGCGAGTGGTATCCAAGCCCACCGGGAACTGGAAGCACACCGGGCACGGCTGGAGGAGAACATACAGCGACTCGAAGAGCGGGGGGCGGAGCTTCGAGCGCACGCTGAGCGTCTCAGAGACGACAAAGAAACCCTGCGACTGGCCGCGCGGAGATTGGGATACTTCGAGCAGAATGAACGACAGCTGCTGGTAGAGAACAGCGTTCGCCCACCGGAGAGTACCAGCCCGGGGGCACTGGTGGCACCTCATCAGCCTCCGGAAGGAAACCGCCCGCTGCTGCGGGCGATTGCGCTTGCTGTAGCTGTGCTCGTGTTTGGAATAACCGGCGTAGGCGATGAGAGGCTCGGGGAACGGATCGCCGGGGGGGAGTCGACACGTGGTCGTCGTCGGACGGAAGAAGCACAAACGCGCCTCCGCCGGCAGTGGAGTAGTTGGATTGGACGCTGTTAGTCCACCCGTTCCCACGAAGCTTCACGACGGTAGCTGGTATCGGCCCACGTAACTTCTCCACGGTCGATACGAAGCAGAGTCGTGTCCTTTACGCCTGTGAGCATACTCCCGTCATCGGTGAGATTGAAACGCCATCTCATTGGGCGAGCGACGTCTGCTATCTGGAGCGCCACGGTATACGGAAAACTGTCGATGTACATTTTCGGCGCATTTGGCTCGTCCTGGTGTACTGTCACGAGGCCATTCTCTATCTCAATTCGTATCTGCATCGTCCCGCTGCCGGCCAGCTTCGCTTCTCCGATTCCCTCGCTCGTGATTCGTACTAACTCGATTCCCTCATCCCCCTGCCACGTTCCGGCGATTTCGTTCAAGCTCGGCGCAGGCGTGGCAGCAAGCTCCGGCGCTTCAGGAAGTTCCGCCGGTTGCCGCAGCGGGCGATCTGCCCGCTGTGCCGGTTCCTGAAGCAGTTGCGCAATAGCTTCCCGCCCCGCTTGAACCAGGTCGTCAAACGATTCATTCCGAACGGAGTATTCTGCGATTTCTTCTTGATCCGGCAGCAGCAGGACACGCACCCTGAGCTCGAACCGGCTCCGGCTAACGTTCAGCTCTCCGGCAATGACTGCATACGCGCTCACTTGGGTAGCTAAGTCGGCAGAGCGCTCACCTTCGGTAATGCTGCGAAGAAGCTCCGACCGATTACGGGGAATCGTTACGCTTATGCCGGCGCCCTCGCCCAGGTTGACCAACTGGTCGGTGAGCCGGTTTTCCAACACCAAGATCTCCGTATTGGTCAGATCCTCGTGTTGAGGTGAGATGCCGAGGAACGCGTACACAGGTCGCGCTCCGACCGTGCCTACACTCACGGCCAAGCCGAGCGCCAGAGCGAGAGTGATGCGGGCTTGCGCTACTCGGCTACGGTGCATACCAGTCAGTCTATCCGAAATATCACGGTTTTCAAAGCGGTCTGTGCCTGCCGGCAGGGCAAACGCAGCGGGACAACGCGCTCGGAAGCGTGGCGGCGAATGCCCGGCCTCGGAGGCTTGCCGAGGGCGCGTGGCGATCTGGCGATCTAGTGAGGGAACGAATACTTGCCTCAGCGGCTCTTCACCGCCGCCGTGGAACGGTACGGATCCAACTGCCTTTGCCCTGGTCCTCCCGGAGCATTCAGGGGTCTGCCCCGGGAGCGACAAAGCCGGGCAAAAGGCGAAACGCCTTACCGTAGCGGTTGGAATCGAGTGTCGTCATCCTGGGAGAATCCGTCGCCCCTCCAGGTAGTAGCGCTTATCTTCCGACTCGCCGAGAGAGAACGCTTTCCTCGGCAGCACGCCCCGCTCGAGCACCGTAGGCACGAGCGCTCCGGCATCCATCGCAGGTAGCAGAAGCGCGCAGCCGCCGGTCTCCTTCGCGATACGTGTGGCCGACTCCCGGTCGTGTACGTAATCCACGGATATCGCATCGCCGTTCGCGTCCAGAAGCTCTTGGATAATGTCGTCCGCGATAGCTGCCGGCACCGCATCGGCGGGGAGCTGCATGAGCGGCTGCTCCCCTGAAGCGTCGCCAAGGGAGATGATATCGTTTTGCTTGCTTCCGCCGCTGCCGGCGCCTGCCGTACCGCCGGAGGCGCCACCGGAAGGCGGACCCGCCTCGCGTACGGTCGTGGTGCCGCGCACTTGCTGCGCTTGCACCCCGAGTACGACCCGGTGGATCGGCTCGAAAGGCAGCCCGGTCCCGCGTAGATTGACGAGCTCCACCAGGGCGTAACGAGCCGGATGGTCCGGCGGGGCGCCTGCCGCGGACAGGTCGTCCCAGACGGCTTTGCATGCGGCAAGAGAGTGGTTTCCGTCCCCTACCGGGAACAGGAGTGTATCGTCTGTGCCGTATAGTCTCCGGAATCTAGCCGGATCACCCAGAAACCGAAATCCGTTCGCCACTTCGGTGAGCGTCGAGTAGTCGCGGACCGCATAGCCTCGTACGTGGCCGCCGCCGAGCATGAGCTCGGTATCGTAGGCAACGGGAAGTTTCTCCCGCTTTGAGGCAAGAGGCTCGATCACGGTCTCGTCCGGATCGTCTATGAGTACCAGAACGTGCGGGAACTCCAAAGGTGCTTCCCGCCGAATTGCCGCCCGCGGCGGCACTCGCTCGGGGATGGTGCGTTCGGTAGCACGGATAAGGGCGGTGGAGCCCGGCGTGCGGTCGTACTGTTCGAGGTCGAGCGCTATCATCAGGCCAAAGCGCTTGGTTCCGGAAGCGAGAGTTCGCTCTACGAGCATGAAGCCGGGAGCGACCTCCTCGAGCACTCCGCTCTGGAGGTAGGAGCGCATCGATTCGTGCGAACGGGCGATCCGATCCTGAACGTCGCTGCGATCCAGATATGCCTCCGGCACAATGCACGAAAGCGCGGAAGGGGCGCGGTCTACGAGTTGCTCGACTCGTTTCCAGTAGTCAGGCTCAGACGTGTACTGATCGCATGCGATGACCGCCCACCGGTGAAGGTCTACCTCCGCCGAAGGCAATACGAGGCGGGGAATCCTTACCGCGAAGGGGTCGAGCGTGTTCGATAGCTCTGATAGCTGTGTTGTTGTAAGACTCATACGAGGCGGTAGCTTATAGGGCCTCCGTACATCTCGCAAGGCCTCAAATCACCGTGCAGGGCAAATGCAGTTGGACCAGTACGGTTTTGCGACGGCGGCGAGAAGGGGATGACACGAGTGCTCAGTGCCTTCTCACCGGGTCATAATGGGCCGCAGGCAAGCGCCAAGCGCCGGGACTCGTCCCCGCGCTTCCGGCCGGAGTGTCCAACCGCCTTGGCCCTGACTCACCGTCGCGGTGCCGGGAAGGGTGCCGGGGATAGGGCTGAGGAGAGAGCGGGCGGCCCCGGGCTCGCAGGCCAACGCCGGCGCTCAGAAGGCCTTCGGTGAGTAAGGGTTCGGCGAGTCCTCATGTGCGGCTCGCAGGTGTGGCAGCGCCGGATAGAGAAACTCCAGCATGTGCTGCTGAAGCCCTTCGAAGTACTCCCGCTTGAGCTCTACTGCTTTTCGGCCAAGGTAGCGGTAATGCCACCCTTCGTGCATGTACCCGGTTATCTCTTCCTTCCCCTCCGGATAGCTCAGGGAGAAGCCGTAGCGCCACGCGTTTTCGCTCAGCCAACGGTCGGATGGCGTCCCGTGAAATTCCCGGCCGATTGGGGCGAAATCGATTGCCGTCCCGAGCTGATGCTCGCTGTGGCCTGCAGCGGCGCTGAAGCGATGCGCGGCCTCCTCGCCGGCTTCGTTGCGCCAATGCGCGTGTAGCTCTTCTTGCTCGCGGTATGAGCGGTATGCCCACCACGGTTGGAGTTCCACTCCGTCGGCGCGCGCTGCCTCCTGCATTTCGGCGAGCGCCGTGGCCGCCCGGCGGTCGATGCGGGCCTGGGGTGCGGCACCAGTGATGCGCTCGTCGAAGTCGAGCATCGGCACCAGATCGGCAGGGCGATAAGCTGATGGGAGAGGATGGTCTCGATCCACGAGCATGAGGAGCTCGGCCTGTTGCGGATCTAGTAGCGGCTTCGCGGCCTGCAGGAAGGCAGGCGCCTCGTTTCCGATCCGCTTGCGGATAGAGTCGGGCGCATTCTGTAGCAGATCGACAAGCTCGTCGTGGCTGAGCGCAAACTCCGGGTGGATCCGGGCGGCCGGGTTTTCAGCGTCCTGGGGATTCGTCACGTTCGATGGAAAGGCGCCCGGAGCGCTCCGTCCCGGCTCCATCAGGCTTCGAACGGCGTGCCCGACTCGCGCGGAAAACCGTGCCGGCTCGGTTGCCCCATCCGGCTGGGCCGCGGACGGCTCGACCAGTGATAAGAGGAGCGCCAGTGTAAGCCCGCCGAGCGCGGCGAAGCAGAGCGAGATTATCCCTGCCTGTCGTGCGCCCCGCTCTCCGCTTGTGGCCTGCTCCCCGTTTGCGCCCTGCTCTCCGTTACTTCTTGAAGAGAAGCTGGAGTACTTCATCCATATCCTCTACCGGGTGGAAACGGATGCCTCGTTTCACATGTTCCGGGATCTCCTGTAGGTCAGGTTCGTTTGCTTTCGGGATGACTACCTCCTTGATTTTGTTCCGTCGCGCGGCAACCGTTTTCTCCTTGAGCCCGCCTACGGGAAGGACGTGACCGGTCAACGAGAGTTCGCCGGTCATACCGATGCCTTTCCGGATCTTGCGGCCGGTTGCCAGGCTCAAGAGGGCCACCGCCATCGTTATCCCTGCCGAAGGTCCGTCCTTTGGGATAGCTCCCGCCGGAATGTGGAGATGGATTTGGTTGCTCTCGAAATACTTAGGCGACACGTTATATTGCCCCGCTACGAAGCGGATGTACGAATAGGCGATGTTCGCCGACTCCTGCATGACCTCGCCGAGCTTCCCGGTCAGTTTGAATCCTTCTTTGCCCGGATTGCTCACCGCTTCTATCAGCAGGGTGTCGCCGCCGTGTGGGGTCCACGCAAGGCCCACTGCCATGCCTGGGTGGGTGACTTCTTTGGCACGCTCTTCTCGGAAAACAGGCTGTCCGAGATACACGGTGACGTTCTCCGGGGTGATTTTCACCTGCTCCTGGCGCTCACCGCTGACGCGCAGCTTGGCGATCTTGCGATGGATCTTGTCAAGAGACTTCTCGAACTCTCGCAGCCCGGCCTCACGCGCATACCCGTTCACGATGCTCAGAAGCGCGGTTTTCGTGTACTTGACTGCGCCGCGAGGAAGACCGGCGCGCTTCATGGAGCGGGGAATCAAGTACTTTCGCGCGATCTGGATCTTCTCTTCGTCGATGTAGCCCGGAATCCGGATGACCTCCATCCGGTCGAGGAGCGGTGCGGGGATCGTATCCATAGTATTGGCGGTGGTGACGAAAAGAATGTTCGATACATCGAACGGGAGATCCAGATAGTTGTCGCGGAAGCTCCAGTTCTGTTCCGGATCGAGCACTTCGAGTAGCGCGCTGGAGGGATCTCCCTGGAAGCTCACGGCCAGCTTGTCGATCTCATCGATCATGAACACCGGCGCCTTCGACTTCACGACTTTGAGTCCCTGAATGATCTTGCCCGGCATTGCTCCAACGTACGTCCGACGGTGGCCCTTGATCTCGGCTTCGTCTCGCATCCCGCCGACCGAAAACCGGAAGAACTCCTTGTTGAGCGCCCGAGCGATACTGCGTCCTACCGAAGTCTTGCCGACTCCCGGTGGGCCGACCAAACAGATGATGGAGCCCTTCGAGTCTTTCCGGAGCTTTCGCACGGCCAAGAACTCCAGGATACGCTCCTTCACGTCTTCCAGCCCGTAATGATCCGCTTCCAGTACCTGCTGCGCGTGCTTGAGATCGATCTCCTCGGCCTCCGGTTCGCCCCATGGAAGGTTGATGATGGTGTCCAGATAGTTCCGGGTCATGGCGAACTCGGCAGCCTGTGGCTCCATGAGGTTGAATTTCTCCAGCTCTTGCTCCACCTGCTCGCGGACGTCGCCGGGAAGGGGAAGGTTGTCGACGGCTTCCTTGAAGCGCTTGTACTCCGAGCTCTTCGAGTCGGCCGGCATGCCGAGCTCTTCCTTGATGGCTTTCAGTTGCTCCTTGAGGAAGTACTCGCGCTGGCTCTTCTCGATCTTCTCGTTGATCTGCTTCTGGATGCGTTGTTGGATCCGCAGCAGCTCCTGCTCTTTCTTTATGAAAACGAGCACGTGCTCCATTCGCTTGTGGACGTCCATCTCTTCCAGGACTTGTTGCTGCTCGGTCCGCTCAACATTGAGGATGCTGGCGATGAAGTCCGCGAGACGCCCTGGTTGATCGATGTTTACCACATTGAGGCGCATCTCTTCGGAGAAGAGCGGGTTATTCTCTGAGATCTGTTTCATCTCGCCGATGAGAGATCGTGTAAGCGCCTTGACTTCGTCGCCTTCCGTGTTGGTCTCTTCAGGGTATTCCACGGCTACGACGATGGGATGCTGCGGATTCAGCACCTTCTTCACGTGAAAACGCTTCACCGTGGAGATAAACACATTGATGCCGCCGTCCGGGAGGTTGACCTTCTTGGCGATCTTGGCGACTGTGCCAACCTCGTGAAGATCGTCTGCTCCCGGATAATCGATATCCTCTTCCTTGGTCATCACCAGGCCGAGGAACCCGTCACTCTGCAGGCTCTGTTCTACTAACTCGATGTCTTGATTATCCGTCAGCATGATGGGCGTGAATATCCCGGGAAACACGGGCCGGGAGCGGAATGGCAGAACCATTACCTTCCCGGGTAGGATCTGAGTAGCGGGTATAATGTGTTGTGGTTGTTGTTGCTGTGGCATACTGTCGAAAGTATAGGAACTAGAGTGCCCGGAAGCAAGTCGAGTGACGCCGGCGTCCTGCCGGGCACGTGGGTGTGGTCGACTCACGCGCAGGAAGAGTGCGGAGCCGGCCCGGGAGGTGCGCTCCGATGAGCCGTCACTCGATTGTGGAGGGAATTATCCTTCGAGGGCATCGCCTGGGCGAGATCCACAAAAGCATCGTGTTTCTAACGCCGGACGCAGGGCTCCTCAACGCGGTCGCCTACGGCGCGTACAGCAAGCGTGGGAAGCTCCGGGGCGTCAGCGAGCCGTTTACACACGGGCGCTTCCACCTCTACCATGATCCGGTGAAAGACCGAACGAAGGTGGAAGACGTTGAGGTGCTCCGGTACTTCCACGGCATACGTGAGGACGTGACGAGGTACTTCTGCGCGAGCCTCTGGGCGGAGGTTGTGCTCGCTTCGTTCGGCGGGGGTGAAGGTAGCGCGCAGCTCTTCCAGGTGCTTCGCGACGGACTCGCTTTACTCTCTGAGGCCGGCGACGGCGAGGTCAAACGGCTCAACGTTCAGGTTTTGTTGCGGTATTTGGCTGCCGTTGGAGCTCCACTGAAACCGAAGGAGCGGGAGTCCGATTCAGAACCGGCCGACACGAGCTCGGACCACGTCTCCAACTACATAGAACGCTCGCTTGATAGTACCTTGTCCGATGGGATCGCGCTTGATCCGCCGCCTGAGGTTCTTGCTGAGACTCGCCGGCGTGTCTTCCGCGCCGTCCAGCTGGTGGTCGAGCGGCCGATCAACACGCTTCGCACCGCTAAGGAGCTCTTCTGACCGTTGTTGCCGACCGTCCCGCTTTCGCTCGTCTCGGGGCCCGGGCGCGCTCGGTATACCCTCGTTCTCCGTTACGAGCATGCCCCCTTCGCCGTCGGGGCCCGGGCGCGCTCGGTATACCCGGCGCACCCGCCATTGTCGCCGTATTCAGCGCACCCGGTTCACTCTCTGCGACTGCAGCCTTAGCGTGTTCAACCGGAGCCGGGATGTGCTACACTCTCCACACTCATGCGAGTACTCGATGTGATTCTCAAGACCCGCAACGGTGAAGAGCTTACGGACGATGAGCTTTCGCGGTTCATCGACGATTATTCGCGGGGGCAAATACCGGATTACCAGGTTGCCGCGTGGCTCATGGCGGTAGTATTCAATGGGCTGACTCGTCGAGAGACCGGCGTGCTCACGCGGAGCATGATCGAATCGGGCGATACTATCGACCTCTCTTCGCTACCGGGGCCACTTGTGGACAAGCACTCTACCGGCGGGGTGGGGGATACGGTGAGCCTCATCCTGGCCCCACTTGCTGCGGCGTGCGGACTCCAGGTGCCGATGATGAGTGGGCGTGCTCTCGGGCATACCGGCGGAACGCTGGACAAGCTCGAGTCCATTCCGGGGTACCGTACGGATTTGGATCCGGAGCGGTTTCGCTCCATTATCGCCGAGTGCGGATTCGCTATGACCGGCCAGAGCGAGCGGATCGTGCCGGCGGATCGTAAGCTCTATGCGCTGCGCGACGCGACCGGCACGGTGGAGTCTGTGTCACTCATCACGGGAAGTATCCTGAGTAAGAAGTTCGCCGAGGGAGCCGAAGCTCTCGTGTTCGATGTGAAGTGCGGCTCGGGAGCTTTCATGAAGAACCCGGAGAAGGCGCGCGTTCTTGCCGAAAGCCTCTGTTCCGCCGGCCGCGAGCTTGGCAGGACCGTACATGCGCTCATAACTCGCATGGACCAGCCGCTGGGGTGGGCCGTGGGGAACCGTCTGGAGGTCGAGGAAGCGGTCAGTTGTCTGCAGGGGGATCGATCCATGACAGCCGACGGTGCGGAGCGTTCCGAGGTTCCGAAGATCGGACCGGATTCCGGATCCCGGAAGAGCCGGGCGAGCGTCACCGGGCAGGCGACGGATTCGGAGAGAGGCTTCGGGGCAGGCTCGGAGGACCTGATGGAGGTTACCCTTCGGCTACTTGGATGGATGCTGTTTGCCGGAGGTATCGTGGGAGATATTTCGGAAGGGATGGCGCTGGGCCGGGCCAAGCTGGCAGACGGGAGCGCGTACCGCTGTTTCCTCCACAATGTTGAGCTTCAGGGTGGGGATGTCGAGAAGCTCAGAAAGCTCATCGGGAAGAGGACTGCTCCCCATGCGCGTCCGATTCGCGCCGGCCGGGACGGCGTCGTGCATGCGATAGACTCCTTTGCGGTCGGGACCGGCGCCGCATTGTTGGGAGTAGGCCGGCCGGTTGCCGGGGCGGAGGTGCTGCCTGACGTTGGTGTAGTGTTCCATTGCAAGGTCGGGGCGGCCGTGCGTGAGGGAGACGAGATCGCCGTACTCTATGGGCATGAGGAGTCCACGCTCGAGGACGCGGTACGCCGGATCGCGCCCGGCATCGAGATCCGATCCGGAGAGGATACCGTAGCCGACGAGAAGGCTGCGGCCGGTATGATTCTGGAAGAAATTTCCGCTGAGTGAAGAAGCTGAATGGGGAAGGGGCGTTCCGCTGTATGAGATGGGAGAAGACGCCGATCGACGCCGGAGACGTGCGTGGTCTGGCAGAACGGTACGGAGTTGACTTGCTTTCCGCTGCGATCATGACCCGCCGTGGTCTGACCGAGCCGCACGAGCTGAAGTACCTGCTCGAAGACGACGTGCGCTATCTGCACAACCCGTTTCTGTTCGACGAGATGGAGGACGCGGTCGACCGGATCATGACGGCACGGACGGAGGGCGAGCGGGTCCTCGTCTTCGGTGACCGAGATGTGGACGGGATAACCGGCATTGCGCTTCTGGTGCGCACGCTCGAGGAGCTGGAGCTCGAGGTCGAGTGGCGGTTGCCCCTCGGGGACAACCCGTACGGGTTGACTATGGAGGAAGTCGACCGTTTTGCCGAGCGCGACGGGACGCTCATCGTAACCGTGGACTGCGGGATCACGCAGGCTGCGGAGATCGAGCACGCTCGCTCGTACGGCATCGATACGATCGTTCTGGACCACCATAACGCTCCGGAGCAGCTTCCGCCGGCGGTAGCCATCGTGAATCCCAAGATGCCCGACACCTCGTACCCTTTCTCCGGCCTGTGCGGGTGCGCGCTTGCCGCGAAACTCAGGTGGGCGGTCTTTTTTGCCACCACGGAGCTCTACAAGCAGCCGGTGGTTCTGCTGCATGCTCGCCCCGGCAACGAGACGATCGTGGTGGAGGCGGTCAAGCTCGTGAACTTGGTGGAAGTAGATCGTATTTCGGAGACGGTCGTCCCGGGAATGGTCGCGATTGAGTCTACTCGGCTTTACAGCTTCCTGCAGGGGCAGCATATCCTGGTGTACGACGGCGAGCTCGAGGGCCGCTTGCTCGCGCGTGCATTTGGAGACGGGGTCGAGATCCAGTTTGCCGATCTGGCGCCGGAGATATGGAAGCTCTTTCCCGCGCTGCAAGGACGGAGCCTTTTGAAGCTTCGGGACAGCTCCCGGATGGCAGTGTATGCGGGAGCCGTGCCGGAAGAGGTCGATGTGCTCGTCAGCATGTTCGAGCTTTTCGTCACGAGGAATCATAGCCGTCTGGGGCCAGGCTACGAACACTACCTCGATCTAGCGGCGCTTGGAACGATCGGGGACATGATGCCGCTAGTGAACGAGAACCGCATCGTGGTTCGGAAAGGGCTGGCGG
>PWGF01000059.1 GCA_003554375.1 Spirochaetaceae bacterium | reverse complement strand
CCGCCGCGCGAGCGACGCTCCCGGCACGCCCCTCCCCTCCGAAGCCGTCCAACACGCACCGGTCGATGGCGTTTGCCCCGGCAAAGACCAACCGCAAACTTGACGGCACGGACCGAGTAAGCTACTAGAGTGGTTCCGTGAGCCGTTCCGGAGACCGCACCAACAAGTCCGATGCGGTAGCTCCCGCTGCCCGGTCCCGCCGGCCCCCCGGCGGCGGCGGACCGGTCGCGGGACTCGCCGTACCCGGGCGGGTGACGCGGCCGGGGGCAGATGCGCCGCGGGCGGACGGTGTAGCGGTGGGATACCTGCTCGTTGCGGCGGTGGTCTTTCTGGTGCACGCGGGCGCCGGCGTGAGGTTTATCGAGCAGGCGGCGGTCAACGTTGCCGGGGCCGTGGCGATCTGCTGGAGTGCCGCGCGGCCGCCGAGATCGCGGGCGGGGAGCGTGGTCCGCGCCTTCTATCCGCTTGCCTTTATCGGGGTGGCGTACGTACAGGTAGGGCTCTTTGCCGAGCTGATTTACGGCGCAGGGGTGAGCTTCGATCCACTCGTGGCGGCGTGGGACCGGGCGCTCTTCGGCCGAAGCCCGCACCTCTGGGCGTACGATCTCCTTCCGGGGCGATTCTGGGGGGAGCTCATGCACGGGCTCTACCTCCTCTACTTTCCGCTTCTCTTCTTCGCCATCCTCTATGTACGGCTCAGACGGCCGGCGGAGTACGGGCGGTTTGCGTTCGTGTTTATCGGATCGTTCGTCACGTTCGTCGCAATCTTCATCGCGCTTCCCGCTACCGGCCCGCTCGAGTACCGGGCCCAAGCGATTCCGGAGGAGATCGCGCTCTCACGCTTCGTCGACTTCCTCTACGGGTTCGGAATCCCCTCGGTCGGCGGCGCGCTTCCCAGCTCCCACCTGGGCCAGAGCATCGTAGTGTTCTTGCTGCTGCGTCCGATGCGGAACGGACCGCGGATTCTGGTGCTCGCAGTGATCGCGGGGATCGCCGTCTCGATGGTCTACGGCTCGATGCACTACGCGATCGACGCGGTCACCGGGATACCGGCGGGCATTGCGCTCTATTACCTCTGGGACGGCGCCTGGCGCGCGTCGGGGCGTGTGGTACGAGACGGAGACGGGTGAACGGCCAACAACAATCTGCGCCTCACGCCCTGCATGACGCCCCGAGGGCTCACGACTCGGTAGGCTCCGTGGGTCCGGTCCCCGAAACCTCCCACTTTCGCTTGAGCGCGGCCGCCGTGACGTGAGCGAAGGCCCGGAGCAGCTCGCGGCAGGGCTCGGGCTGATCCCCCCGGAATGCGACCATCGATGCGCCGAGGAGCCGTCCGCCGGCCACATGCGCAAGCCCCACAAAGTACTCCAGCCCGACCATTCGCTGCAGCGCGACCGATATCCCCTCACTCACGCCGCCCCGGCTGGCCGCGGTCAGACTCTCGCGATAGCCGACGATGTCCGTGGTCATCTCCTCATAGAACTCGCGATCGACCGGCGTCTCCGTATTGAGAAGCCGTTTGCCTCCCACCGAGATAGCCATGTCGACGAGCTTCTGGTCCGATTCGATCCTCCGCACCGTCATGCTCCCCCGGTCCGGGTGGTACTCACTGAAGGCGGCCATGACCGCACCGGTGAGCCGCCGGAGCTGCCGCAGAACGAGGCCGAGCAGCTCATCGTAACTTCCGGCCTCCGCTTGCTCGACGATGACGGTGTACAGTGAGGGGAGAATCGAGTGCTTGGCCGCTCGGCGCCGCGCTCCGCCGTGCCAGACCGGCCACTCACCCCCCGGGGAGCCGCACGCCCGGGGGCCGCACGCTTGGGCGCCACCGGGCCGGGCGCTCCGAGCTTCACCGTCCTCCGGTTGCCCGTCGGGCCCTTCGGCGATATCGCGGAGCACGACGGCGTAATAGCCCGGCTCCTCTCTGAAGGTGGCCACTTCGAGGCGCCCCCCGTCGCCGCTGGAGTAGCGGTCTACCGCCACGCTCCGGCCCTCTTCCGCTACCCGGGCAAACATCGCCTCCCAATCGACAGGCCATCCGGCGGTTTGGGGATAGACCTCGCTTGCGCGTCTCCCGAGGAGACTCCCCCGCTCCATTCCGGTCAGCTGCTCGAACGCTCGGTTGACCGAAGCAAGAACGTAGTCGACGGGTTTCCCCTCACTATTCAGAACGGGCTTGTGAATCGCCGCAGCGTACGGCAGCGGTTTCAGGAGCAAAGCAAGCTCTTGCGGTCGCGATTCCATGTTGTGCCTTCCCTCTTTACTTAACTGCGCTCGCATGACCTGCCGGAATGCCGAGCCACGCATAGACACAGCGGCGCTCTGAACAAGCACCGGGAGCGCACACCTCACCGGCGCGTACGGACGGCGCTCTGCCGCCCCGCCCATATCCGGCGAGGTCCTACGATTCCCGTAAGAATAGCACGAGATGCGCCGGTTTGTGCAAAACATCGGAGCAACGGGGTGGAAGTTCGACTTCGGGCACGAGTTTCGGAGGCTTGAGGGATAGTTGAGCGGAAGCGAGGGAATTTCTAAAGAAGGCAAAAATGTCTATCCTCCCGGTAAGAAACAAAACCTATAGAAAGGAGGGAGGATAGACATGGAAAAGCTTGCTTCCATCGTGAGCCAGGCT
>PWGF01000445.1 GCA_003554375.1 Spirochaetaceae bacterium | reverse complement strand
TGAGCTCGGCAACCATGCTGTCGACTACTTGTCGGGTGTACTCGGGATGGATGTCGCGGTAGGAGATCGTCAGAAGTGCAGTCGGCGGTTCGTAGGCATAATCCGAGCGGGCCCGGACGAATGCACGACGGCGGGTATTGTTCATGTCTTCCAGCCCGTACCGAGCTACCATCGCGTTGCGCTCGATGATCGTGTCGATAAACGCTCTGCTTTCGAGCACTTGAAGCGCCAGCCGGCCGGAGGTGAGCGCCGTGCGTGATTCCATCGTTGCCATGCCTAGCGCTTCCAAAATCGCGCTTGCGCCCGCTTCGAGGGGATCTTCGCCCATGAGGAGCGTAGCCTGTGCCTCATACGTGTTGGGCATCGGGCTCTCTTCCGGCGGCAACCGCAGTGAGACAATCGAGAATGCTACGATTCCGCCGGCGGCAAAGAACGTGACGATGCCAATCCACCACCGGTAACGATACAGAATGCCAACGTAGCGAATAATCGTCTCGGCGAGCGTCAACTCGGTCAGTTGGGGCCCGGCTGGGCGGAGGGAACGGCCGTTTTCCTTGCTTCGGGTCTGGTTCATTTTTGGGCGCCCTTGCGCGGAGTTCCGCTTTGAAATCGATTATCCACCCGGACGATGGGAACCGTCACTACCGATTCTCTGATATCACCAGAAAAAACATGCTATATCATTATGCCATTGTTTACGGAGTCAGCAATATGTTGTATTTTGTACATCTTTGGGATTGATATGCATGCTGCATAATTAGGTAAATTCACGCGGAGGGGGTGGTCCAAGTGGGTAGCAAAGGAAGAACTGTGCACGTTGACGGAGCGGAGGTCTTCGCTCCTGACGCCGGCAGTCCCTCCGGAACAAGTGGGAATCTTCAGGCATCCCGTGAACCCGTGCAAAGCCCGGAGGCAGACGGAGAGGGAACCGAAGAAGCGGTTCCCCAACCGAAAGGCCGAGTGCACTTCGTGGGGGCCGCAAACGTACAAACCAAGTATTTCGTAGACGCCTTAAGCGCGGAGCTCCCGACTGCTTTGCATGGAAGCTTGGAGGAGGCGCTATCGTTGGTGGCCCTGGCAGGAGAGACCAGACAGCTGCTTCTCGTGGACTTGACCCACATCAGTTTCGATCGCTTCGTACACGGGCTTGGGAACGTCCGCCCGGTGGATAGCATGCCCGTTGCGCTCTTCAACGTTCCACGTGACCGGCCGTGGATCAGCGACTCAGTGTTTCACGGAATACGGGGGTTATTCTATGAGGACGACGAGTATGCGCTGGTCGTCCGCGGAGTTCATGCGCTGCTGGGGGGCGCTGTGTGGATTGGGCGGGAGACCTTGCTTGCCGCCGCCATGCGATCCGGTCGAGTTGGAGGCGGCGGCAGCAGGCGAACCGAGGCGGGAGATCTCAGCAGGCGAGAACGGGAAATTCTGGCGCTGGTGTGCGTAGGTGCTTCCAATCAGGAGATCGCGGACAAGTTGTTCATAAGCACCAACACCGTGAAGACGCATATCTATAAGATATACAAAAAGATAAACGTTCCTAACCGGATGCAGGCGGCTCTCTGGGGGGCCAAGAACCTGTAATCTCAGGTTGCCGGACCTACTGCGCAGGGACGAGCCGAATACGGAGATATCATCATCCCTATCATAGTGTTTACCTATCTCGAGTGACCTTAGATCAGGTGCCTGCAAAACTCGTCGTGGTGATGTGAATACGAAGAAACGCATACCTTTTCTCGATGTTCTTCCGCGATACGCGGCGGTACCCTACACCTCAACCATAGTGCAAGGCCCGCGCTTGCTGCGCGCATCGGAACCAGTTTCGGCGGTACGGTGGCGAACCATTCGTTCGGCGGCATCGTTTCGCATCCCGGGGTGTTCTACCGGAGGGAGCGAGACGGAGGATCGTAGTGTATCCACGGCCTGGCGAGCGCCTGCCGGCGGCTGCCGAGCACCGGTTGACGGCGGTGTCGGACCCGAGAACCGGTGTGCCGGCGCGGACTCAGTGAAGAGACCGAACGAATCGCGCAGCAGACAAGCTAAGGGCTTGGAGTGTGCTCTTGCCGCAAGACGGCAAGGTTGTCAGGAGGCAGTGCGGCATGAACGATGAGTATGCGGCGGCACAACGCGGTCCCAAGATGCCGGCAGCCCGATCTCCGATAGCGTGGAGACCTCTCTTATCGGGCCTGGTATTCGGCCTGGTGTCCGACGCGGCCGGCTCCGTACATCCCCGAGGCATATATCCACAGGAGGCTTTCGTACGGTTAATCCGATATGAGTGTCTCCGTTCGGATCGCCTGAACGCTTCGCTTTCGCTCCTTGTGCTTCGCTTACCGCGGACTTCGCCGCCGCCGACGTCGCTTCTTTCCAACGCGTCTAAGGCGTCTAAGGAGAGTGTTCCGGAGGAACCGGAGCGAATCGCGTCTCGACTCGTCGCCCGGATCCGGGCGACCGATGCGATCGGCAGGCTGGATTCTCAGCGGCTGGGCGTCTTGCTCGTGGCTACCGACGAGGCCGGCGCACGGAGCGTGGCGAAGTCGCTGGCGCATGAGCTTCCGCCGGAGTGCGTGTTGGAGGAGTGTTCGACTTATCCGGGCGGTCCGGGGGCGGTGGCGCTCATGGATCGAGGTGACGTCGGCGCATCGGATCGCGTGGAGATTAGTGAGGAACGCTTGGAGGCCGGGGGGTATGCGATCGATGCCGGCGTAACGGGTGTTAGAAGCACAAACGGAGGTGCCGGGGCCGAAGAGGCCTCGACACGGGGAGCCAACGGAAGAGGAGTCGCTGCCGGCGTGGAGAGCGTCCTCGCTCGGCCGACGCCGCGGTGGAAAAGACGGCTGGATATAGTCGGAGCAACGGTTGGACTCTTTCTCTGCGCGCCGCTCTTTGCATTGGTAGCGCTGTACATCAGGCTGGTATCTCCGGGGCCTGTGTTCTTCACTCAGCCCCGGGTTGGACGGGGGGGGAAGGAATTCCGGTTCTTCAAGTTCAGGACCATGCACTGTAACAGTGACCAGGGCTTCCACAGCGCACACGCCGCTGCTTTCATCCGAGCGGGTGGGAGCATGGCCAAACTCGATGACCGCGACCCTCGGATTATCCCTGGGGGTAGGTTTCTACGGGTGACGTGCATCGATGAGCTTCCCCAGCTCTACAACGTGTTGCGTGGCGATATGAGCCTTGTGGGGCCACGGCCTTGTATACCGTATGAGGCCGCAGAGTATCAGCGGTGGCACCGCCACCGTTTCAGTATCCTTCCGGGGCTTACAGGTCTGTGGCAGGTTAGCGGGAAGAATAAGCTTTCGTTTGCCGAGATGATTCGACTTGATATCCGTTATGAGAAAACCATGTCTCTATGGCTAGACCTTCTCCTCATTCTCCGAACGTTTCCTACGATAGTTCAACTGGTCTGTGAGGCGATTGGGCGGCGACTGCCACGGCTCCAGACGTATGGAAGGCGTGCGATGTCGATGGCTCCGGTTGTCGGTGTTGTCTGGCTTCTCGCCGGAGGCCCCGCGCTTCTCTGGGCTCAAAGCCTCGACGTGCCGGCCGGATCCAACGCCACCGCCGTCGGTGTTTACTCCGAGTTCGAGCCGGGAGAGCTTCCCCCATTGGTCGGCGGGTACTCATCGCTCTCGATTGGTGGCGTGATGGACCTCGGTGCCTATTTCGTAAATCAAATCGAGACGATTGGAGGCACGGACGGAAGCAACCAGTCGTTAGGGTTCATGTACGACGTGCTGCCGTTCAAGCAGGATTCGGGCGCGCCCGTCTCGTTGCAGGTGCGGCTTCGCTACGGCATCACCTTTGTCGACCGGGAGCTGGTGCGGGCCGAGTTGGCGCGTGATCTCGGCGACGAAGAAGCACTGCCGGAGCCTTTTAGACCCGCGGAGCTTCTTGGGCGGCGCACACACTATAGCCTTGCTGCGGGGATGACGCGGTATGTGCGTTTTGGAGACGTAGTGCGGGTTGGGTTCGGCGCCCAAGGAGAATACCGGGTTGCCCGTTCGATCTACACGGCAGTCTTTGTTGCCGGGCCGGATGACGACGACAATCGACTTGTCGGCGCGCTTGATAGCCGGATGCTCTTCGGTCCTTCGGTCGAGCTCGGCGTTCGGTTTGCGGGCGGCACCGTTGTGACTGCTGATGGAACTCTTTGGCTTGACCGTGACGCAAACTTGTCACTCCGCCCTGCGCTTCGCTTCACGGTTCCGCATCGATGACTTCGTCAATTGGATAGTTAGATAGTCGTAGATAGTCGCAGATCGTCGGCGAGGGTGTGATTATGTTATCAAGCGATCGAAGAGCTCTCGAGCGGTTCTCTCTGGATGTACCGGCATCATTGTCCGTCCGCGTTTCTCCGGTCAGAAGGATTCGGCTTACTCCGACGCATACCCGAGACATCTCGGCGAACGGAGCGTTCGTCTATCTATCGGATCTATCGGATATCCCTGCGGTCGGTACGCGGGTAGAGCTCGAACTGCACCTAGTCATCGGAACCCTACCTGAGCTGGTGCACGTTTCCCCGGAGGTGGCTGTAGCAGTCGAGGGAAAGGTGATACGGCAGAACCACGACGGTGTGGGGATTCAGTTCGATCGGCATCTACGATTTGCGCCGACGAGTTCACTGGTCGAGGAGGAAGGCTATGAGTGTCGAAACGTTAACTGGAACTCGAAGCGAACGAAGGACGCAGAATCTGCCTCAGGCAGAGGCGTGGCCGGCGCGGAAAGTCAGGCGCCGGGAACGGAAGGGTACGCCAAACTGCGGCATCTACAACAGCCTGGAGCTACAAGGGCTTATGGAGTACGAACGGCGTAGGATGACCCGCACCGGGGAGGCGCCCACTCTGTTGGTCTGCAAGCTCAACGGTACCCGATATTCCCAACGGGAATTGCGGCGCCTGATGCAGACGGTTACCGGTAGGGTCAGGGAAACCGACCATATCGGATGGCGCAGCGGCGATGAGTTTGTGATCGTGTTGCCCGGAGCTACACCCGCGTATGCCGAGGGTCTCGGGGACATTCTTAGAACCGCCGCGCTCCTACGCGGCGGAACCGTAACGGTTTCGAGCTTGGAAGCGTAGCCGTGTTTACCGGCTTGCAGCGGGTGTATCAGGCGCTCGAGGACGCTGGGGTTCGCGATGCCGTTCAGGATACGCTGCACCTGATCGACATATACACGGGGGGTGCGGTGCGTCGCGCTGAGATGCGGGCACCATTACCGGACGAGCTGACGGCTATTGCCGCCGGGCGCCGGGAAGGAGTCCCTCTGGAGTACCTGCTCGGCAGAGCTTCCTTCATGGGACTCGAGCTGGAATGCGACCGGTCTGCTCTGATCCCACGAGCGGAGACGGAGCTTCTTGTCTCGGTAGCTCTCGACGTTCTCCGGGCGCGCACTCCAGCGGGGGCGGACAGGACGAGAACCCGGAAGGGTTTAGAACCCGTCGTTTCTTCGGCAATCGAGTCGCCTCTTCGCGATGGGAATAGTCCCGTGGAGCTCGTGGAGGGTGACGGGCTGGTTGTCGCCGACGTCGGAACCGGGAGCGGGAACATTGCCGTTGCCCTTGCGTGGTACGCTCCTGAGGTGCGAGTCGTCGCCACCGATGTCAGCGCCGAGGCCGTGGAGCTTGCGCGGAGGCAGGTCGCTCGTTTTGGCCTAGAACGGCGCATCGCCGTATACCATGGGGATCTCTTTGATCCGTTGGACGAAGCCGGATTACGTGGGGCGCTCGATTTGGTGGTCTGTAATCCCCCGTATCTCCCTACCGCTGCTCTGGCGAAGCTCGAGGACGAAATCCGTGAACACGAACCGGCGGTGGCGCTGGATGCCGGGCCCTACGGCATGGACGTGTATCGGCGGTTGATCAAGGGTGCCGGGGACATGCTGAAAGAGAACGGCGTCTTGGTCTTCGAAATCGGTGCCGGTCAAGAGCGGCTGGTCGATCGTCTGTTCCGGAGCGCGGAGGGATACGGGACGGTCCGGCGCCACTGTGACGAAGAAGGCAGGACACGGGTTATCAGCGCCTCCAAAGTACACAAGACGGGGCATGCCCCACAGAGCGCAGTCAGGGAAGCCGACGATGCGTGTGACGTTCGTCCAGTACGGTGACTACGGCGAGGCGTACGATCGCTTGGCCGGCGGCGGAGAGGAGACGTACCGGCACCAACGGCACTCGGTGGCTCACGCCGGCAGTTTGCTGAAGACCGCGGACGACGTATCGGTGATTTGCCTTCAGGCAAGCCAATCGTACGAACGGGATTTGGCGAACGGGGTCCATGCGGTCGGTGTCCGGCTCTGGCGCGACACTTCCGTTGCGGAACTGGTGCGTCTGGTGGAAGAGCGACACCCAAGCCACCTTCTGGTTCGCACACCGCTTGCTCCGGTACTCGATCACTTCTGTGACACGCCGGTGAGAGTCTTGCCGCTTCTCGCCGACAGCTTCATCGGAGGCGGGCTTCGCGGCCGACGGCAGAACCGTCGGTTGTCTCGCGTGTTACGGCGCAGCTCGTTGGAATGGATCGCCAATCACAACGTGACCGCCTCTCGCCAGTTGCTTGGACTCGGCGTTGAGCCTGGTCGCATCATCCCTTGGGATTGGCCTGCCTCGCCAACTCCCAGGGAGTACTCGGCGAAGCATGGCCCGGGGAAGAACGGAACCGGAGCGGGGCGTGAGGACGCATTGCTGCTACTGTACGTGGGCGCGGTACTTCGGTCGAAAGGGGTGCCTGAATGCATCGAAGCGACAAGACTCCTGAGAGCGAGAGGCGTGAAGGCGCAGCTCCGTATCGTCGGAGGGGGGCGTGACGAGGGCTATTGTCGGGCTCAGGCTGCACGTTCCGGACTTAGCCCCGGCATAATTGAGTTCCTCGGCCGTCTCCCGTCGTCGCGCGTTCTTACCCTCATGCGTGAATGCGATCTTGTTCTAGTCCCGAGCAGGAGGAACTATCCCGAAGGCTTCCCCATTGTAGTCAACGAAGCGCTTGCTGTGCGGACACCGGTTGTTGTTTCGGATCATCCGGTGTTCGAGGGGAGGCTCGTAGAAGGGCAGGGAGTTCTGTTCTTCCAAGCCGGTCGCGGGCGGCACCTTGCCGAGATGGTCGAGGAGCTTGCAAACAATGAACAGCTCTACGAGCGGCTTTCGCGCGGAACTGAGCAAGCATGGGCGAGGCTTCAAGTGCCGGTAGAATGGGCCGGCCTCGTGGACCGATGGATACGTTATTCGGACAACGATCGAGAATGGCTTCGCAGCCATTCGCTTGCGAGCGGGATCTATGGTCCTGTGTGATCGGGACAGTGAGTGCCAAAAGTGGAGGATGGGGTAGATAAGTGGCGTACACAGTAAGAGAGTGCGAGCGCTGTCTGGCGCATGAGGGAATACCCGGTGTCCGGATAGACGAAGGAGGGACTTGCTCGATCTGCAAGTCCTTTGACCGAGAGTGGGGGAACTGGCCGGAGCGCAAAGAGGGACGTCGCCGTGCGCTCGAGCAGATGTTTGCTGATTGCCGTAAGAAGAACCGGCCGTACGACGTGCTTGTGCCTCTCTCGGGGGGCAAGGACAGTACGTACGTTCTCTACCTTTGTCGCAAAGAGTTTGATCTGCGTTGCCTTGCGGTGACGTGGGACCAGGGCTTTCTGACCGATCATGCGCGGCGAAACATCGAGCGCACGGTCGAAGTGCTGGGAGTAGACCACATCTTCTACGGAATAAGCAAGCCGCTGCTTATGCAGCTGTATCGGAGCTTCTTCCTGAAGACCGGCTTCTTCTGCCCTGTGTGCATGCGGGGTATTGCGGTTGCCACTGAAATGGCCGCGGCCGCCTTCAAAGTCCCGCTTGTGGTAACGGGGACCTCGCGCCGCACCGAAGAGTACGTGTCGCCCGAGTTCTTTATGGCCGGACAGATCGGGTTTTTCCGGAACGTTCTCGCCGGCGATCCTTTGCTCCAGGCGGCAAGGCAGCTGTTGTACACCGGCGACTGGAAGAGGAAGGTAGCCTACCATTTGTTCTGGTGGACCGGGATCGAACGGGTGTTCCACAGCGCGGCTATCAACATGCCTGACTACCTCGATTGGGATTACGATCGGATTTTCGCGACCATTCAAAACGAGTTGGGTTGGATGAGTCACCGTCCTGACGAGGAACACAGCGATTGCTCGGTGGACAACATCGTAGACTACGTCAGGCAGTGCAAATTCCCTGCGCTGCAGCCTGAGTTGCTGCGCTATAGCAAGCTGGCAACGGCCGGGCTTCTGAGAAAGGAAGATGCCCGGGATAAGCTTCGTGCCAATGGCCGGGGTGATGCCGCCCCGGCTAACCTGGACGGTTTCTGTCGATCCCTGGGCATCACGGAAGCTGAGTTCCGGGAGGCGATGAAGAATCCGCTGCGCCACATGCGTTATCGCCCTCAGCCCAGCCGCGCCTGGAACATGCTGAGAGTTCTCAAGCGTGCGCTGTTGAATCCGGTTCTGCGACGACTGAGGTAGGAGGCGTGGGCATTCGCTACCCGCCGAGAGACCCAGTTACGTCAACGTCTGCAAGGAGCGTATAGATGAGCACTGCTGAACCCCCACCTGTCGTGGATGCCATGTCACCCGACGGGTCGAAGACGATGCGCCGAGACACCAGAAGGGCATTGGCCGGTGAGCCGTTGCCTGCTGCTCTTGCCGAGGGAGACGGCGAGGGAGACGCTTCGCTGACCGGAGCGTCGCTCGCTCTCATGCAAAAGCTCAAGACCCGAACGGCCGTGATCGGCGTGATTGGGCTTGGGTATGTCGGCTTGCCCGCTTGCATCGGTATCGTGGGTGCAGGAATGCGGTGTTTTGGATTCGACATCGACTCGAGCAAGATCGCATCTCTCACGGCAGGACGGTCGTATCTCCGACATATCGGACTCGATGAGCTTACGGAAGCTGGGCGAAGAAAGGACTTCGTTGCGACCGATGACTTCAGTCGCCTGACGGAGTGCGACGCGCTGTTGATCACGGTTCCCACGCCGCTCGACGGCCACCAGCAGCCCGACCTCTCTTTCGTAGTCCAGACGTGCCGAACGGTATCGGAGCACTTGCGACCGGGAATGCTGGTAGTCTTGGAGTCTACCAGCTATCCGGGAACTACAACCGAAGTGATGATTCCCATCTTGGAAGGCTCAGGTCTCAAGGCCGGCAGCGATTTCTATGCAGGATTTTCGCCGGAGCGGGAGGACCCGGGGAACTCCGAATTCCCCGTCGGGGCCATCCCGAAAGTTGTTGCCGGCTCCGGACCGGTTGCCGGCAGGTTAGTCGAAGCACTGTATCGCGCGACCCATGCAACGGTAGTTGTTGCTTCATCGCCCGAAGTGGCGGAAGCGTCGAAGCTCCTTGAGAACATCTTCCGTTCAGTCAATATCGCACTTGTGAATGAGCTCAAGCTGCTGTTCATGAAGATGAACATCGATATATGGGAGGTTATTGAAGCTGCGCGCACCAAGCCGTTTGGCTTCATGCCGTTCTATCCCGGGCCGGGACTGGGGGGGCACTGCATTCCGATCGACCCGTTCTATCTGAGTTGGAAGGCACGCGAGTACGGCCAACCGACGCGATTCATTGAGCTTGCCGGCGAAATCAACCGCATGATGCCCGGAGTGGTGATTGCCGGCGCCGCCCACGCGCTCAACGAGCACTCGCGATCGGTGCGGGGAGCCCGGATTCTGTTGCTCGGGTTGGCATATAAGCCTGACATCGATGACGACCGGGAATCGCCGTCGTATCCGGTGATGCGGATGCTTGCGGAGATGGGGGCGGACGTTTCCTTCAACGACCCGTTTGTCTCCGTCGTTCCACCCAAGCGTGAGTACCCCGAGTTCGAGGGCCTGTGCTCGTCTCCCGTGAGTGCTGACTACGACCTGTTGATTCTCATGACCGCTCACAGTGAATACCGGTCGATCGAGTATGGTTGCCTCGGTGTTCCGATTGTCGATACTCGCAACGTCGTCCCCAGGGATATACCGGGGGTGTTCCGGTGTTGAGGGCGCAATCCGACGTAACTTCTTACCCGTCGCGTGGAGCTGAGGCGGTTGGGAGAATGCCTGAGAATCCGTTGCATCGGGACTCGACGCCTCTTGTAACCGCGATCATTGTCACCTTCAACTCCGAAAGGACGATCGGACGAGCACTCGACCGTCTTCAACCAGCCGTTGAACGCAACTTCGCTCAATGCATAGTCGTTGACAACTGCAGTCGCGATCGTACCCGCATCGTCGTTCGCCGGGACTATCCTTGGAGCGCGATGATCTGTAGCCGAGACAATTTGGGCTTTGGGAAGGCGTGCAACCTGGGGTTCCGGTCGGTGAGCACTCCCTATGTGCTCTTCTTGAACCCTGATGCGTCGATCGAACCGGACGCCCTGAGAACGCTTGTCCGGTTCATGGACGCGCATCCGGATGTGGGGATCACTGCGCCGGCGACCTTGGTGGGCGATGGACGATACCAGCGAGTGGGGCTCGTGGTTAATCCCATGGGAGTAGTGCTCTCGGCGCTCGGTGTCAGCGCCTCGCAGCAGAGGGGATGTGCGGTTCATCCCGGGGAATCCCCGGTTGAGACGGAGTGGGTAGGAGGAGGCGTGATGCTGATTCGATCGGCCACCTTCCGCGCGACCGGCGGTTTCGATCCAAGGTTCTTCTTGTACTTCGAAGAGACGGACCTGTTTCTGCGGGTCCGAGCAATCGGAGCCCGGATCGTCGCGGTAGGGGACGCGCCGGCGTACCACGAGGGGTATTCGGCGGCGGTGGCAACGGGCGAACCGTTGATCCACGGGTGCGTTGCCGACCATTTCTTCCGTAGCCGTTACTACTATCTGGTGAAAAACTTCGGGAGGACAGTGGGAACGCTCAGTGAAGCGATTGCGGCGTTCCTAGAGCTCCTGCGCTATGCCCGTGGTGCCTTCGTCTCGGCCGAGCCGAGGTTCCGCGCACGGGTCAGTCCCCTTCGCCGGCCCTTTCTGAGAATGCCCCTGCCGGTTACCAAGGTACATGGCGTGCAAACGGTGTCGGAAGACGTGCCTACCGTCACCAAAAAGGCACGAGACGGAGAGCTGAGCATTCGGGGTGGGGTGTCCGGTCAAGGCGGACTGCCCGGGCAGGACGAAGTGGTAACTGGTGAGGTGGCTACGGTTCGCCGCTACAACGCCGGGGGGATCACGTGAGCGTTGTCTACCGTATTCGTGCGTTTTACCCCAACTTCTTCTCCGACTATCTGATCGCGTACGTGTGTCTGCGGTTGGTGAGAAACTTCAACACCCGCGAGGTCGCGGCTGACGTGATGGGACTGTGCTCGAACGACACCGTTGCCCATTACAAGAAGCGGCGGAGCCTTGCTGCAAGCAACGGCCGGCTCGTCTGCGGGGACGCTCAGATCGAACGGCGGATCTACTACGACGCCGTTCCGTCGATTGCCCTCTGGAGCGTCCTGGCGCGAACTCTCGATTACGAACAGATTCGAGCCATTGCGGAGTACCGCTACTGCCGGAGGCTCAGAGGAGGAGATATAGCGTATCTGTGGCCCGACGGCTCCGTACAGCTCTACCGAAGGCTGCGGGATATGGGGTATACGGTCGTTAGCGAGCGTATCAACACGCTTCGCGCTACCGCTCGGGCGATTCTCGGGCCCGAGTTTGCCGCGTTGGGTTTGCCGGCGTCCCACGGGATTACCGATCGATCCATGAATGAGGAAGTGGAATGCATGAAGCTGTCCGACTATATCTTCAGCCCTAGCCCCGCAGTAACCCGATCGATTCTGGCGGCCGGCATACCGGAAGAGAGAGTAGTGCCCACGAGCTACGGGCTTCGAAGCCGGGAAGTGCTCGACATCTCTTCGAGGGCGTGGCAACCGGAGCGAATAACGGCGATCTTCGTGGGCAGTATCTGTGTGCGGAAGGGCGTGCATCTCCTTTTGCGGGCATGGGAGCTGGCCGCCGTTCGCGGGGAGCTTCTGCTTGTCGGGAAGGTTGCCGATGAGATGCGCGAACTGTTCCGAGAGTATCTGGCGAGAGACGCTTCGATCAAGCATCTCGGATTTGTGGATGACTTGGCCTCCGTGTACCGGACGGCCGATTTCTTTATC
>PWGF01000506.1 GCA_003554375.1 Spirochaetaceae bacterium | reverse complement strand
GGCCGAGCTCGAGGTCGGCGACGGTCTGCTCGCCACGGGCAAGCGCAATTGGGGGCAGGAGCTCATCGGGGTGCGGAGGCTTACCGTTGGCGAGCTGGTCAGCGTCAGCATAGGTGGCACCGACGTGGACTTCAACGGCCTGGTCGTCGGCGACGATCACCGCGGTGAGAACGTGGTAGTCGCCCTCCACCAGGTCGAGCTCGACGACGCCTTGGCCGTCCGTGCTTTCGTCGCCGGTGAGCTCGCGCTCGACGAAGGCGGCGCGGTCTTCGTCGACGGCCCGACTCATCTCGTCGTCGTCGAAGACGTCCTCCGCCTCGAAGAAAGAGTCCTCGATGTCCTCGCCGTTCTCGATCTCTTCGACTTCCTCTTCGGCTTCACGCTCACTCAGCCGAAGCGAGGCCGCCGAGACGCGGCTCTCATCATCCCACTCCTCTTCGGCGGCTTCCTCGACCCACTCGGCGGGGGCCGCCCAGACGGCTATCTGGTCGGGTGGTAGCTCGGTCTCCCGCGTGCTCAGGCGGAGCGACAAGCCCGGCTCCGCGGCGGACGAATCGAATGCGAGATCGCATCCGAGAAATGCCGCGGCAACCAGGAGAGTTCCAATTAACCGGAATGCGGGTATGTGGTAGTTTCGGGGGTTTCTCATGGTCTCACCTCCGTCGGCAGTGCTTCACCAGCGGCACATCACGAGCAAAGCTATACGCTTTGCGGAACATTTCCTGCCGCTTCTAAAACTATTTGGTACACATATATGTTATTTTACTTGCTCCAGGATATCACAGAGTTTGGTTTTTGACGAGCTCAGCAAGACTTTTTTTGGATCTCTCGGGTAAGCACGCAAATCAATAACCACGTGCCGGCCACCGCGAAAGAAGAATATACCGCCGGTGCGGCCAGATGCGTGAAGGACGGGAGGGGCGCCCGACGGGGCGTGCGCTGTCCGGATTGGGAGACGCGGCGCGGTGGTGAGTAGCCGAGCGGAGGGGACCGGCCGGCGCCGGGCGACGGCCGGTAGGAGCGGTGAGTGCCTGACGCCCCGGCGAGGCGGTCCCGCGCCAAGCCGCGGTCCGAGGGCGAGACATCGCGGGAGGGGCTGGGGGAGGCGCTCGGCAGGGCGGTTCGGCTTGGGGTGGGACGGAACCCCCGGACGGCCTGACCCCGGCCCGGGCCGCTGAGAACGGGGAGTCCCGCTGGGGCGGTGCGTCCCCGGCCGCGCGTGGCCGGGGACGGAGGGCGAGCAGTTGCGGCCCGGGGCGGGGGCACGCCCAGATTCTCCGGAGCTCAGTGTAGAAGCCGGCGCCCTCCATCGGGCGAGCATGCCCGACGGTCTCCGGTGACTGCGCCCCTACGCGAAGGGAGCGCGGTCGGCGAGCTGCGCGTCGCTCGTAGGGAAGAAACGCGATGCAATGAGCGCGGCTATACCCGCTCCGAGGGCGACGCCGGTGGCGATGAGCGGGACGCGCATCAGGCGGACCATGGCTGCCCGAATGGCATGGATGGATGTCGCCAAAGCTTCCTCCATGGCGAGAGGAACGGTCTCGCCCGCCTCGGCGATCAGCTCCTCGGTTGCTCCGGCGGCGAATGCCGGACTGAGCGCGAGAGCTCCCAGACCCAAACCGCCGAATACGACGGCGAGCCCGACGTATACGAGATTTGCCACTCCGACTTCGACGAGGCCGGTGCGAAGGTCGCTCTTCCGCACCACGAGCAGGAGCACGGTACCCGCGAGAAGCGCGGAGAGGCCGCCGTAGAACCACAGCTGCGCGCGGCGCCGCGCCTGGATCATGCCGGTAAGGCGGTGCTCGCTGAAGAGCTGAGCGAAAGGGGAGTCCGGGGCGCGCACTGCCTCTTGCCACTCCTGCCGGAGCTCTCGCGCACCTTCCTCGAGCTGCCGGCGGCGCTGCCCGTCCGGAAGCCGCGCAAGCTCCTGCGCCGCCTCGTGATCCGCGAGCTCACCGGAAGCGATACGCTCCTCGAGCCGGTCCACCACGGCGAACATCTCCTCCTCGGTGGGGACAGGGGGCGCGGGCGGCCCCGGCTTGTGGCCCTCGACGACGTCGAACACCTCGTCGATCGTGCCGGTGAGGATGTCGCTGAGAAGCGGCTGCGAGGCGCGAACGAGCTCCAGAAAGAGCAGCACATCGGGATCGGGTTGATCGGCCTCCTGTTGGAGCGCGATCCCCTCGTCGATGAGCGGCTGGAACGTCTCGTCATCCGTGAGCGGTTGCGTAACATCGTCCCAGAAGTCGCGCTCGAGGAGCGCGAACCGAACCATTCCTGAGATCGATAGCGCGGCCCATCCGATGACGACGGCCGCAATAAGGAGCGCGATTGCCGGTCTGCGAAAGCCTTCCATCTCTGTCCCTCCTTCGTGTTCGCTGCTGGGTCCGGGGCGCCTTGCCCGCGGCGGTAACGCCTTGCCGGCGCCGGTAGCGCCTGGCCGCGGCGGTAGCACCTTGTCGGCGCCGGTAACAGTCAGCCGCGCCGGTAACGCTGGGGCCGGCGGCAACGCTCGGCCGCGCCGGTAGCGCTGCGCCGCGGCGGCAACACTTAGCCCCCGCCGGTAACGCTCGGCCCGGCCGGTAACAGTTAGCTGCGCCGGTAGCGCCTGGCCGCGGCGGCAACGCCTTGCCGGCGCCGGTAACGCTG
>PWGF01000270.1 GCA_003554375.1 Spirochaetaceae bacterium | reverse complement strand
TGGGGCCCTGCGGTAGTGTACAATTCTTGAACATACGTGCCCGGGGAGCGAGTTGCGGCCGCATTCGGGAGGACCGGCACCGTCGCGAGCGATTGACGTGCGGGCTATAGGCCGCGCGCCCTTAGGGGAGGTCTGTCGCCCGCGATGCCGGCGCTTCCCGGAGCTCTTCGTCGGCGTCTCGGTTTCCGGCGGCTCCTCTTCCGGCCTTTCGTCTTTCCGTCTCTCGTCTCGAATCGAACAGATGAGCGAAAGTATACCAGAGCGCGAACGCGAGCTGACCGTCCTGCAGCTCCTGCAGGAGGATGAAACGTATCCGCAGCGCGAGCTTGCCCGGCGGTCGGGCATGTCGCTCGGCATGACGAATGCGGTGCTCAGGCGGCTTGTGTCCAAGGGATTCGTCATGGCGCGGCAGGTCAAGGGGCGCCACATGGTGTATGCGGTGACGCCGGACGGAGTCAACGAGATCGCGCGGCGGACGTACCGCTACTTCCGCCGCACCATGAAGAACGTGGTCCGCTACAAGGAAGCAATCGATCAGCTGGCCGAGGAGGTCGCGCGGGGCGGCTATCGCGAGGTCGTGCTCGAGGGGCGGAGTGACATCGATTTCCTGGTGGAGCACGCGTGCTCGGCCGCGGGCCTCCGTTACCGGCGCGTGGCTGGTTGCCGGGACAGGCACCACAGCGGGGACGGCGCCGGCCGGATCGGGCGGAGAAGCGTTCGCATTGTCGGAGAGCGTGAAGCGCGCCGGAGCCAAGAGCCGGCGCCTGCCGGAGAGCTCGACGAATCCTTTGACGAAGGCGTTCCCGAGGACGCCGGAGTGGACGCCGGGGCGAGCGCGGCGGCGGGCGCCATCCATCTCTGGGACGTAATCCTGAGTTATGAGGGCAAGCGGCCCGAGTCCGGGTGAGCGAGCGGCGCGAATTGCAAGGTAAGGCGCGAGGTGAGTGACGAGCAGAGAACAAAGGACGTATACGTCGGGATGAGCGCGGACCTCGTGCACCCGGGGCACCTCAACGTGATCGGCGAGGCTGCGAAGCTTGGCGAGGTCACGGTGGGACTTCTGACCGACGGGGCGATTGCGAGCTACAAGCGGCTTCCGTCCCTGGAGTTTGAGCAGCGGCGGCAGATCGTCGAAGCGATCAAAGGCGTTGCGCGCGTGATCCCGCAGGAGACGCTCGACTACCGGCCCAACCTGCGGAAGCTCCGCCCGGACTATGTGGTGCACGGCGACGACTGGAAGGAAGGGGTGCAGCGCGAGACGCGCCGGCAGGTGATCGAGGCACTCGCCGAGTGGGGCGGCGAGCTGGTCGAAGTGCCGTACACCCGCGGGATCTCTTCCAGCCGGCTCAACCGGGCGGTCCGCGAGGTCGGTACCACCGCCGATATTCGCCGGGCGCGGCTTCGCAGGCTCATCAACGCCAAGGACATCGTCCGTATCCTGGAGGCGCACAGCGGGCTCACCGGGCTCATCGCCGAGCATGCGGCAGTCGAGGTGGACGGGGTGAGGCGCGAGTTCGACGGGATGTGGGGGAGTAGCCTCACCGACTCCACCGCGCGCGGCAAGCCGGACATCGAGGCGGTGGACATCTCCGCGCGCGTCGCCACTATCAACGACATCCTGGAAGTCACCACCAAGCCGATCATATTCGACGGCGACACCGGCGGGCGCCCGGAGCACTTCACCTTCACCGTGCGCACGCTCGAGCGGCTCGGCGTCTCCGCGATCGTTGTGGAAGACAAGATCGGCCTCAAGAAGAACTCGCTTTTCGGCGCCGAGGTGGCGCAGACGCAAGACTCGATCGAAGGCTTCAGCGCCAAGCTCCAAGCCGGCAAGGCCGCGCAGGTGACCGACGACTTTATGATTGTCGCGCGGCTCGAGAGCCTCATTCTCAAGCAGGGGATGGAAGATGCCCTGGAGCGAGCGGCGGCGTACATCGACGCAGGCGCCGACGCGCTCATGATCCACTCGACGGAACCAGACGGACGCGAGGTGTTCGACTTCTGCAAGCGGTACCAGTCGTTCGAGCGGCGCGCGCCGCTCGTCGCGGTCCCCTCGAGCTACGACGCGATCTTCGAGTCCGAGCTCCACGACGCCGGGGTAAGCGTCGTCATCTACGCGAACCACCTCCTCCGAAGCGCCTACCCCGCCATGATGCGCACCGCCGAATCGATCCTGGCGCACGGCCGCTCCTACGAGGCGCGCGAGCACCTGATGTCGATCCACGATATACTGACCTTGATTCCGGGTGGGTCGTAGGTTGGCGGCGGAGCCAGGCGGAGTAAGGCGGCGCCCGTGGAGACACTGAGAGCCACGGTTCAGGAAGCGATTGAGCTCAACAAACGGCAGGGGGCCTCTTGATAGCACCAAGCGAGTTTACACAGACGCTGGAAGACGCCGGCTTCGCCTTCTTCACCGGGGTCCCGGACTCCCTCCTGAAGGAGCTGTGCGCCTGTATCACTGATAGCATGGGCAGCGAGCGCCATGTGATTGCCGCCAACGAAGGCGCGGCGGTGGGGCTCGCGGCCGGCTACCACCTGGCCACGGGTCGCGCCGCGGTCGTCTACATGCAGAACTCCGGCACCGGCAACGCGATCAATCCGCTCTTGTCGCTGGCGGACCCGGAGGTCTACTCGATTCCGATGCTCCTGGTGATCGGCTGGCGCG
>PWGF01000058.1 GCA_003554375.1 Spirochaetaceae bacterium | reverse complement strand
GGTGCCACCTATGCTGACGCTGACCAGCTCGCCAACGGTAAGCCTCCGCACCCCGATGAGCTCCTGCCCCCAATTGCGCTTGCCCGTGGCGAGCAGACCGTCGCCGACCTCGAGCTCGGCCTGCTGGAGCGGGAGGAGCTCGAAGACCCAATAGAGCTTGCCGACGAAATCGAGGTCGAGAGCGCGGTGGGCCTGCATTTGCAGATGCTGGAAGTGGAGGAGGAGCCCGATGTGTATGCCTTCCCCTTCGCGTATTTCGCCGTGAGGGCTGAAGAAGATGAAGGGGCTCTCGGTGACCAGCTCGAGTATGAAGAGATACGAATCGAGGGCGAGCCGGTGGACGAGATGCCTCCCGATCCGCGGCTCGACGTTCACGTCGACGAATACTGGGATGCTCTGGCGGTTCCCGGAGAGGCCGTTTCTCAGGAGGACCCGCCGTTCCACCTTGAGGTCACCGCGAGATTCGGGAGTTCCTCGGATCCCGAACACGAGCTGTTGATTGAACTGTCGGGCACGGTCCATCCGGCTTCGGAGGAACCGGTCCCACCTATGCCGGTTCAAGAGAGAAATGTTTCGCTCTCCGACCCCGGAGGGGACGCCCTAAGACTGGAGTGGATCGTGGAAGACATGGCTCCCGCCTACCGGGTTCGAGTCGGATTCGACGAGGGGCGGCCGTATGAGGAGGTGCTGCCGGCGCCGGAAGAGGCGGAAGTAATGGAGACCGACGTGGACATGCCCGACGCCGCCACGGAGGCCGAATGGATACGGATCGAGAGCTTCAGCGCGCCACTGGCAGAGTCGCCGGAGATAGGCCCGTTCGATCTGCCGGAAGATGAGATCCTCCACCGGTCATACCTCGAGATGGACGCGCCGGATGTGGTGGATTAACTGTCGCGTGCGCCCGCCGATGGCGAGTAGCGGAGTCTCTGAGGAAGGCGGCTGTACCTCGGTAGACTCCGTGCTCGCCGCAACGCCCCGCATTTGCGGCGTCATGGAGTTCCCGGGGTTCGCCGCCGGTCTTCGGTCTCCCGCCGCCGTTTAGCGAGCTCAACCAGCCGGCTGGAAGCAAACTATTCCACACGAGCTTGTTGTGGTACATTTGAGTAATGAAAAGCAATCCTGGTTCGAATCCTCTTCACGGACGGCGCGCCTGCGTTCTCCGTTCCATTTCCGTTTTCGGTTCACTCCGGCAGGCCGCGCGTGCCGCCCGGCCCACTTCCGCTGTGGTTTTACTCACTGCCCTTCTGACCCTCACCGCCTGCGCCGAAACGGCCAACCCCGAGCGCACGGTCACCGCAACCGGGGAAGGGGTAGTGGAAATAGCCCCTGATATGGCAACCGTCCGCCTCGCGGTCGTGAGTACCGCCCAAGAGGCGGACGAGGCGCGGCGCGCCAACGAAGCGGCGGCTGCGCGCTTGATAGAGGCGATGCGCGAGCTCGAGATCCCCGAGCGGCTCATCCGCGCGCAGGCAATCCGGCTCCACCCGCGGTGGGACTACGACGACGAGAGCGGGCGCTACCGCGAGGTCGGCTTCGAGGCGACGCGCGAGGTGTCTATAACGGTCCATGAGCTCCAGGTCCTTCCCGAAGTAATCGCGCGAGCGGTGGGCGAAGGGGCCGATCGCATCTACAGCGTAACCTACGGAGTCCGGGACCGGGACGCGGTTCGCGAGGAAGCGCTCCGGGATGCGGCAGGGAAAGCGCGGCGCAAGGCGGAGGTGCTTGCGGACTCCTACGGCGAGTCGCTCGGTCCGGTACGAGCGATCCGCGAGGAGCGCTTCTCCTTTCCCGGCGTCCCGTACCGGCTGTTGGAAGACGATTTCGCGGGCAGAGGCGCCGGCGGCGACATCGTCCCGGAGGCGTACGCGCCGGGTGAAATCGAGGTCACCGCGCAGATCGAAGTCGAGTTTGTCCTAGAGTAGCCCGACTCTCCCGGGGTAGCGGGCCGATCCCCGTTTATGTCCCGGGGTTGGCCGCGCGTGCGCCGTGCAGCGGTAAGCGCCGGGGGCCGCGGTTCCGGTCCTGGCGCACCGGTTTGGGCTGGGGGACACGGTTTGCGTGGGGCGGTCGCGGTCTTGCCCAGTTGCACCGGTTGAGGCCGCGGGGCTACGGTTCAGGCGCGGCTGCCGGGCGCCGGGCGGCGGACCCCGGCCGCGGGCCGGCTACTGCGGCCCATCGTCTCCCAGTAGTGCCGGGACCCAGACTCGTGTCAGAAGGTCCGTACACCGCCGCCAGTTTTCCGTGCCCATCGTCGTCGCGTCGACCGCAAGGTGGTGAAAGCCGTGGGCTTCCGGGTCGGGGTCCAGAAGCTCGAGCGAAGTCCCGGGAAGGAATCCGCGCTCGACCAAGCGCCGGAGCTTCCGCCGGGACACCAGCTCGTCGCGGGGGTGCATCACCGCGCGCGTCGGAATCCCGAACGGGGCGGCGTGCAGCTTGTGCCGCACCAGACGATACATGTCGAAAAGTGCTCGGTAACAGGCGGCGGGCAGGCGAGGGTAGAGCCGGTACGATTGGGACGCCGCGCTGGGGATCCGGGCCCCCTGGGCCACACGGCTGAACGCTCGCATCACATGCGTCCTGCTGCGCAGTGCCAGCGCCGGCGACAGGAAAAACGCTTGGGAGAACACGGGCTCATCGGCGGTCCGGCCTCCGCCGGCGGCAGGAACG
>PWGF01000454.1 GCA_003554375.1 Spirochaetaceae bacterium | reverse complement strand
CGGAGTTGCGCGGGGTCCGCCGCGGCAGACCGCCCGGGCATCTGTCAGACGTGCACGATCGAGCCGGCAAAGCCGGGATCGCGCGCAATTGCCTCGGCCAGTTGCGCGCGGTGGCACTCGCGGTAGTCCGCCTCGTAGCACATGAGGGCTGAGCATCCGTGCTCTCGCGCCGCGAGCTTTATGGCGGCGATGGCGTCGGCTGCTTCGCCAAGGATTTCGGTTTCGTAGCGCGCGAAGAACTCGGCCCGGGTTTCTCGGTCCGGGCTCTTGAGCATTGACCGGAGCTCCTTGCCGCCGGAACCGTCGTGTTGGGTGTGGGAGAGATCGTGGACGTTCGGGCCGACTTGACCGGCGCTCACCTGTCGGCGCTTGTCCCGCTTGCGGCGGCATGGGAATCGTATATGACCTGAGCTATGTGGGACTGCCGATTCTCCTGTTCGCGTTGCTGGAGCCGGCCCACGGTGTCGCGCCGTTCGCGATCTGGGCCTATACTGGCTCCTGTTGAACGAAGCCCCGTACAAGTGGTAGCAGCAGCATCTGCCGGGCTACCTTCCATGGTGCTTCGGCCGGTACTCGACATTCGGCAGACCTTGGAAGTCGGCGTCTTGGGTCCATAGAGTTGCGCCGTGTACTCCAGCAGTCGCGAGGATAACACTATCAGCCATGGGCAGAGCCTTTTCGACGCTCAGCCTTGCCGCCAGTAGAGCCACCCTGCCGTCGAGATCCACGACTGTTCCCTGCTGCATAGCGGCCACGGTCTGAAGCGCACGGTCTTCGTCGAGTTCCTGTAGGACCTTTTTGAACACTTCGTAGAGCGTTACGGACGGAACTACCAGCTCGTCCGTTTGCGTAATTGCGCCCGCGAAAAAGTCGGCGTTTGGTCCGGCTGAGAAATACTCGAGCCAGGCGCTCGAATCGACCACATTCATAGACGGCTCACAGACGATCTGCATCCCGCTCGACGACCGTGTCGATCCCTCGGAGGAACCCGCGCATCTCCTCCATAGGGCGGACCGGAATGAACTCAATCCTATCCCCATAGACGAGCGCTTCCACCTTCTGGCCGGGATAAAGGCCGAGCTTCTCTCGAATCGACTTAGGGATGACGACCTGGTACTTGGGTGATATCGTCACGGTGTTCATACGTTGTCTCTCTCTCGACTTCAGTAGCGTAATACGCTTTGACGATCGAAACAAGCAGCTTTCATGGCTACCGCACGCGTGCGGTAAAACTCCGGCGGAGGGAGCGACCCGGTGCCGTGCTAAAGCTTCGCCTTGACCCCGAGGTGGTGCCGGCGGGCCGCTTACCCGGATGGATGAGCCTCCGGTCTGGTGAGCCGGCGCTTCTGTGCCGCGAGGAGGAGCGAGCCTGTTACCCCGGAGAGCGCCGGGATGGCCAGCGAGACGGGCTCGCTAACGGTCTCTGCTACGACCGACATGATGAAGGGGATTACCAGTCCGCCGGCGGGGATCGCAACCTTCACCGCGGCGATAGCGGTGCCGGTCATGGCGGGTAGCGCCAGGCCGGTGTAGGTGACGATGAGGGGGAGGAGCGAGCTGACCGTCAGCCCTGCAACGAAGAGCAGGCCGTAGACGAGGATGCCGATATCGACGAAGTAGATGAGCGCCATGCAGAGTGTCGCCCCGGCGAAGAGGAGCCGGAGATTCCGTATCATATGCTGCTCGCGGGTCAGCGAGGCGATGAGTACCCGGCCGACCGCCATGCCGCCGATAAACAGGGCCAGCCCGAGGTTGGCGGGAACCGGCTCGAACCCACGGTAGTCGATGAGAAAGGTCGGTACCAGCCCGATTGTGGCAACCTGCATGCCGTATCCACAGATCATGGCGGCGAACATGACCGCAACCTTCGGTTCCCGGCCGACTATTCCGAGCCGTTGGCGCGGCGTCAGGTGCCGTCCGTCGCGGCGGGGGGCCATGTAGGAGAGGGCGAAAACCACTGCCAGGACCGCCGCGGCCACTGCCGCCTGCTCCATGCTGCGGCGCCAGTCGAGCTGGAGGAACATGAGATAGACGGTGATGATAAGCGACCCGAGGGTTACGAAGAGGTGATTGACGCTGATCGCGAGCGCGCGGCGGCGAGTGTAGATCTCAAAGAGCAGCGGATCGGTGGCGGCCTCGATTCCGCCGACGCCGATACCGATTCCCACCATGATAAACGCGTTGAGCACAAAGCTGGGGCTGCGGTAGAGCGAGAAGTAGGTCACCGCGACGATCGCGGCGGCGAGCGCAAGAATGCGGGTCTTGCTCCGGATGTCCGAGAGATAGCCAAACAGGAGGATGGCGGCGACAAAGCCGGCGTTCTGTACGGTCAGCAGCATGCTCACCTGCGCGGCGCGCAGGCCGATCGCCGGCGCGGCGGCTCCGATGACGGCGAGCCCGACACCGAGCAGAAGCATCGACGCGAACGAGCCGCCGGTCAGGCTCACCTTGCGGACGGGAGAGAGTGCCTGCATGGCGGGAAGCTTGGCTGCAGGGGCGGCCGGAGTCAAGGGTGAGTCCGCCGCGGTGGCTGGGCTACTGCTACGCGGCGCCACCTCTTTGCGCGAGCGATACGGAGGGGCGCGCAGCGCGTCCCGGCGCGCCGGGACCGGAGGCGAGAGCCGGAGCCCGGAGTAGCGCGGTCCGGGCGGGCACGCGCGGAGTGGGGGAGGTCCG
>PWGF01000394.1 GCA_003554375.1 Spirochaetaceae bacterium | reverse complement strand
GGCCCGGCCGGCAGGCGTAGCTGGGTCCCGCCGTCCGCCGGCACGCCTCCCGCGGACCCGGCGGACGCCCGCGTGCCGGCTGGGACGCGCAGCCGGGCGCCACTCTCTTGGCCCTCGCCGTCCTGGGCCTTGCCATCCTGGACCCCGCCGTCCTGAACCCCGGCATCCTCGGCGCCACCGTCCTGGTCGCTGCCGTGGTTGGCCCGATTGTCATGGCCGGCATCGTCGGAGCCTTCCGGGGGCTCGCCCTGCCCGTTATCCGAGGCCCCAACAGTGCCGTCCGTCCAGGCTCCCCGGAGGTTCCGCGGAGCGGTGGATTCCCCCACGACAAAGGCATAGCTATCGCTACTACCGTCGCCGCTAGTTCCCGGACGGCGGTCGCGGACCACGAGCTCCTTGGCCGCCCGCCGCCCCACGACGGAGGAGCCGGCGCTCATCAGCGACGCACTCGGCCCCGGTGATGCGATGCTAAAGCTTGCCGCGCCCGGCGGCCGGTCGCCGTACAAAGCGAGGCCGCGCATACTCCCCAACTCGATCCCATCCGACGAAACGAACGCGCCGATACGGCCGATCACGGGTGGGTCCACGTAGCCCATGACGCCGCTCACCAGATCGCCGTCCCTCACGAAGGTGCCGAACTCAGCGCCAATCGGCCCGAGCCAGAGCGAGTTTCGCGGCTGTCCCCCAATGATCTTCTCCGGAATCCCGAACTTGACTTCCGCACCGCCTGCCACGTAGGTATCGTCCTCGCGCCAGACCTGAATCCACGCCCGGCCCCGGATGTAGGTAATCCGCACGCGTAGCTCCCCGTAGAACCCGTAGCGATTGGTAAGCATCGCAAGCACCCCGGCCTCGACGAGCCCTTCCAGCACCGCGAACTCTCCAGACACCGCCCACTCGAACGTGTCGAGGTTCACCCACACCTCGGTGTCTCCGGTCACGGAGCCGGTCGCATCGCGCATGAAGAGCCCCGCCATGATCCGCGTGCCCCCGGCCATACCCTGGAGCCGTACCGGCATCTCCCGCCCCGGCGGGCCGAAAGCAATTGCTCCCCGCAGGCCGTTGACGTAGATACCGGTCCCGCCAACCGGGATCCCGAGTCCGTCCACCTGGAACTCAAGCCGCCCGTACCGCAAGCCCCACGGGTAGACCCCACTCACGTTGGTAAGCGAAATCTCCGCGGAGACAAGCCCCAAGCCCGGAACCGACGCCGAACCGCCGCCGGCCAAGCTGTAGGTTCCACCGTCGAGCTCGAGCTCCAAGTAGATTCCGCTGAAGCCCAGTCCACCGGGCATTTCGAAGCACGGGAGCTCCACGCCCCCTCCGGCAATCCGGACCCCGCCGGGACTTGCCGTGAACCCGGCAACCTCCACGTGCGCCCCTCCCATGATCTCCGGGAGCACGAGCGCAACGCGATCGAAGGCGATCCGGCGCTCCGCAATCTCCAAATCCGGCCCTTCCGCCGTCACGCGGACCCCGGCCACGTAGAAGATGAGCGCATCCATCTCGAAGTCGCCGTAGAACCCACCGTGGCGGTCGTACCCCGCGTCGACGAGGCTTGCCCGGCCCTGGTAGACCGAGGGCGGCATCTCCAGATCGATCCGGTCGATCGAGACTCCGTCCGCCGACAACTCAAGCCCGTACAGGTCCGCATTGAATCCGGCAATCTCGATGGCCGCGTAGCCGAGGCGGCCCTCGACCTTCGTAACCGTCCCGTCCCAACCAATCTGGAGCTCGGTGAGATCGATTCGTACTCCGGCAAGCCCTTTCGGGAAGCTATCGGGAAAGCGAACGCCGCCACTCGTCCTGACCCCCTCCACGCCGACGGCGACCGTATCGAACTCGGCTGTGAGGTCAGCCGGCAGCGGGGCTTCGAGCGTATCGGTTGAGGCAAGTTCGAACGACTCCATCCCGGTCCCGGCCACGTACTCGAACGTTCCCGCGAGCCCTGCCCCGGTGAGGTCACCGGGTAGGCTCTCCGGAAGCCGCGCGTCGAGCGTACCGTCGATCACGAGCTCTCCATCGCGTGCCCGCGATCGAGCCTCGATTTGCTCGACGTCGATCGCATCGAATACGGTGGTGTTTCTCGCCTCGAAGCCGATGTCCGCTTCGTGCACCGTGCCGTCGGCCGCCAGAAGAAGCCGCCCGATCCGGGTTTGCACCTCGCGCTCCCCTTGCGAGAACGGTGGCGGAAGAGCGAGGGTCCCGGATACGTCGAAGAACAGCTCCCCGTCGCTGCCTTCGACGCCGACGGTACCGCCCAATAGCGAAGCGCCCCCGAAAAGCTCGGTATCCGCAAGGCGAGCCACGCCCGCTGCCGCGTGGACGCCGCCTCGCGGCTCGTATACGAGCTCGCTGAGCTCAATCTCGGTCCCCGAAAGCCCGTTGGGAAACTCACTGCCAAGCCACACCGAGCCCGACGCATCCAGGAGCGGCCGCCCGCTCTCCTCGTCCAGCTCGAGCGCCATCCGGGGATCGGCGATTTCGGTCCCCGCGACGAACCCGTGCCGCCCCGGCTGCGCGTAAACGACCGAGAGATCACGCACGGCTCCGGCGTCGGTCAGGACAAACCGCTCGATCTCGACCTCGCTCCCACCGAAGGGCGAAGGGAGGGCGTCCGGTAGCATAACGGCCCCGCTCACGTCGATCGTGAAGCGCCGCCCCTCGTCCTCGCTCTCAAGACGCAGCTGCACCTCTTCGGCGTCGATCGCTCCGAAAAGCTGCGCGTCGAATCTCTCGCTTGTGACGTCCACCGCCACGATGCGGCTGCTTCCGGTGCTATAGGTGAGCTCACCGATCGTCGCCGAACGGCCGCGAAGACCGGAGGGGAATACGTTGCCCAGTTCCACTTGCCCCGCGAGAGAAGCCACAAGGTCGTCGCCGGGCGCCGTAAGCTCCACCCGGCCCCCGCGAATGTCGACGAACTCTCCCACCGGCCCGTCGAGATCCTCCAGCCGCGCCTCGAGTCCGACCAATCGGCCGTCCTCGATCGCGAGCCGCCGGACGTCGAGCCTGCCGCCGGCGAGGACCTCGGGCATCGACTGCGGAAGCACCGCAGTCCCCGAAAAAGCGAACTCTCCCGACGATTCGAGCGTTAGCTCGCGCAACACGAACTCCACGCCGTAGAGCTCGGTCTTCACCGGATCGATTGTTACCCGGTCGAACTCGAACCCCGGCAGCCGTTCTGAGCCCCCGTACGGATCCAAGGTCAGACCGTGCATCCGCACGGCCGGCATCCCGCTCTCTTCCGGGAACCGGAGCGATGTCTCATGTGCGGCAAGCCGCGGCCGCGACGCCCCTTCGGGGAGTTCGACCCCCAGCCCCTCGAAAACGAAGGTGCTATCCCCGACGAAATCGACCTCGAACGCCTCGGCCGCACGGATGTCGAGCTCTACAAGCTCCCCCTTCGGGGTGAAACGTAATTGCACTACCTCTATTCGCCGCCCGCCAAGCGGCTCGTTCCACCGCGACGGCGTCCGGATCGAGCCGGCAAAGCAGATCGCGCCGTCTTGGAAGCGCAGTTCTTCGGGGTGGAGCGTGAAGCCCCAGAGCGGAACAGGATCGGCGCCTGCAGCGCCGCCGTGCAGGTTCCACTCATGGTCGAAATAGACGTCGCGCAGGTAGACCCGACGCGACTCAAGCTCCTCCGGGAGCGTGAGTACGGCCGACTCGATGCGGAGTCCTTCCTCGTCCAGGCTCAGATTGCGCATCGCGACGGCGAACCCGGCGCGCTCGTAATCGATCTGCGGGACCGTAGCCGCGGTGCGCAGCGAGCCGTCGGGACGGAATACCACCGGATCGAAGCTCACCTGGAGCGCGCCCAGCTCCGGCGGAAGCGCCACGACCGCGCGCGCGGCAAGCCCATCCTCGACGATCCGCCAAGACGATACCGTAAGCCGTCCTCCGAAGATCGGAAGGTCGACCGGCCGAAGCGCGCGGCCGGCAAGCCGAAGCTCCCCGTCCGCGTAGAATGAAAGCCGCGGGAGCCGCGCCGTCACCCCGAACAGCTCCACCGTCGTGGTGTCGAAGTGAACCCCTTCCTCCTCGATCCGGGCTTCGCGCCCGACCGCGTCGAACCCCGAAATCTGGTACTCGGTTTCCTCGCGGGACGCCGGGGCGCTCACGACGCCCCGCCGGTCGAGAAATATCCGCGGTTCCCGGTACTCGACAGCCCCTCCGCGGCCGAGCGCCTCGGGAAGATGCACTTTGCCTGCCAGACTGAGCTGCCCCTCGCCGACCTCGACCCGCTCCGCGCTCACCGCGAAGCCGTTCGCAGCGACGAACTCCACGTCGCGCCGCAGCCCGCCCGCGCGAGCAACCGTCCCGTCCGGAGCGATCGCGACGTCCTCTATCTCCATCACCGGGCGATCGCCGCCGGGAGCAACCGGAAGCTCCACGTCGGCGCGGGGCACCACAAGTCCCTCCGAGGATAGGCGAACCCGTCGCGCACGCGCGCGGTGGCCGCCGATTCGCAGAACGCTATCGCCCCGCGCGGTCCCGCTTTCGAGCACGTCGTGCGCATCGGGAGCGTCTGCGGGGTCAATCCGCGCGTCGGCGAACTCCAACACCCGCCGTCCGAAGCCGGCGGGCGCGGCAAGACCGGCCACGACCCGGAGACCGCCGGCGTCAAGCGCACCCTCGCGAAGATCCACCGTGTATCCGTACGCGCTGAAGGAGGCCGGCCGGGTCAGCCGCGCCGCCTCCGTTACCCCGCCGGCCTCGGCCCGTAGCCCACCGAAGCGGAGCGGTCGCGAACCGCGTTCGTCGCTTGCGAGCACCGTAAGCGCGCCGAACCGGAGCTCTCCCCCGCGGAGCTCCGCACCGGCCGCGTGAGCTTCAAAGCCCGCAACCTCCATCCGCACTCGCTCAGCACTCTTCACCGGCTCGACAAGACCGGTAGCAAGAAGCTCGGCGTCCTCGAAGATGACGTCCGATTGCCCGCTCGCGCCGCGCAGCTCGCCCGCGAGCGGAACCTCCAGCTCACGTGCAAAGAGGCCGTCGGCTTCCAGGCTCACTCCGTGTATCACGGCCCCGGCGTAGATCCCGTCGCTCCCAAAGCTCGCTTCGCCCGACCCGCTCTCCAGAACCGCGTAGTCGGCGATCCGCAGGCGCATGGGACCCAGATGGAGCTCATCGGTGTCGAAGTTACGCGGAAGGTCGATCAGCCGCGCCGAGTGCAGAACCACGTCCCCACCCTGAAGCTCCGCCTCGTCGCTCTCCAGCCGGAAACCGTGGATCGTGGCGCGGAAGCCCGCGATGGGCGCACCGCGGTATACGACCGGCCCCTCAGAGCCGAGCTCGATTCCGTCGATCCCGATCGTCTCGCCGGATGAGGTCACCAACTCGCCCCGACGCACGATGATCCGGTTGCCCTGGAAGCCGAGCCGGTCGATGCGATAGCCGTTGCCGTAGGCGTCGTCGTAGCGGATCGGTGTGGTGTGTTCGAAGCCGGCTTCCTCGACGAGGTCAACCTCCACCCCCGGTCCCGCCCCGCCGCCGGCGGCCCCCGCCACGCGGACCGGACGCACTACGTAGTTGCGGAGTTCCGCCTCGGAGATGAGCTCGCCGTCGTCGCCGGCGAACCCGTCGTCCAGGAGATGGAGGGTGCTCTCGGCGATCGCGATCGCCTCGACCCGAAGCGCCACCGCCCCGGCGGCAATCTCCGCGTTCGGAAGGGTCAGCGCGGGCGCGCTCCCCCCATCGCGCCGCCCCTCGACGACCCGGCCCGCCGCGTCCAGGTCGACCCGGTCGAACCGCACCGCCGTCGATCCGTCGCTCCCCGCGCCGCCCGGCGCCCCGGCAAGCACCACGCCGGCCGCGGCAAGCGGACCGGTGTCGAGCGCCGCGTGCTCGATCCGCCATCTTCCGCCGAAGAATCCGGTCTGCTCGAGCCCAACGAGCCGCCACACCCCCGCTCCGTCTGCCGGGAGCCGCGGGCCCGCCGCGCCGTCCGCCGTCTCGGTCACCAACGACAGCTCGGCTTCCTCCTCCGCCTCGAGCGCGGAGCCGGTATCCGCCGGCCCGACCTCGTGGTGCGCTGCGCTCCCGACCGGCCGCACGCTTCCGCCGGCCGACAGATCGATCCACGGGTAGACGAACAAAAGCTCCTCACGGGGCCCGCCGGGACCCCGCTCCACCTCGCGGCGGTAGCCCGCCTGCAAGAGCTGAACGGCTCCCGCTCGGTCGACGCGGATCTGCTCGGCCTCGAAGACGAACCCGCCGGCCCGCACCGAAAGCTCCTCCGCCTCTACCTCTGCGGCGAGGAACTCGCCGTCGTCGTCGAACTCGATCGCGCTCCGACTCAGCGACACCTCGGCGAGGGCCTCGGACTCCGAGCCGGGCTCCTCCTCCGCGCGCCACAGCACCCCGGGGGGAAGCTCCAGGCACAGATCGCGCAGCTCCGCCTCGTCCGCCCGCTCCGGTTCCGCCGGACCGAAGAGGCGCTCGCCTGCGAGCGCGAAATCGTTCCATTCCACCCGGAACTCGGCCCAGTACGCCGGCGGGTCGTCGTCGCCGTCCTCGCCCTCTTCGACGGGGATACGAAAGGTGCGCGGATACGAGCGGTAGTTGCCCGCCCCGTCCACCAGGCGCAGGCGGACCTCGTACCATCGCCCGCGCTCGATCGCCTCGTACACCGTTTGGCCGGCGCCGGAGGCTTCCGCCGTCCGCACCCCGCGCCCCGGGACACGTTCCATCCGGCGCTCCGTTTCTCCTCCGCTCCCGTCGCCCTCGCCCTCGCCTTCGACCAACCAGTACAACGCGATCTCGATTCGATCGACTCCGCTCCACTCGTCGTTCTCGGGCTCGCCCCACGCGACCATCGCCCGTTCGCCGTCGGCGTCTACCTCGATCGCCACCTCATCCCCGCCGGGCTCGAGCTCCGCAAGCCGCGGCGCCACCCGATCGAACCGGAGCAGCCGCACGTCGACCTCGCGGTTTCCTGCGTGATCCTCGGCGATCAGCGCCGCATGGAGCTCGCCGGCAAGTGGCTCCTCGTCGCCTCCTTCGCCGGATCGCGCGAACGATACCTCCACGCATTCATCCCGGGTGGCGATCCACCCCTCGGCGTCCAGATCGAGCTCGCGCAACGCTTTGTCGGAATCCGGGATCGCGGGCTCAGCCCCGTCGTGCCGCTCGAGCGGATCGTCGGCGAAAAGCCGGTACGCGTACTCGCGCACCTCGGTCATGCTCTTCGGACGCTCCCACGATAGCTCGGCCACCCCGGCCGCGTACCACGCGTTGGAATCGACGAACGGCTCGGCCCGCAGCGTCAGGTTGGCAGGCCGCTCGGTATCGATGAAGAAAGCGAACTCCGCCGGCTCGCCCGGTACGCCCGCCGCGTTGAGCGCGCGCACCTCGAGGACGTAGAACGTGTACCGGTCCGGGTTGTCCGCGAGCCGTCGGTCCTCGAGCTCGGCCGCCGGCGCAAGAACCGCACCCTGGTCGGCCGGGTGACTGCCCGACGCCATGAGCCTGCCCGCCCCCTCGCTCCGGTCAAGCTCCAATCCGGTCGCTCCCGGTACGAGCTCCCGCTCCCACAGCTCCCAGGCGTATTCGGAAACGCCGGTTCCGGCGGTGGTCGCGGGCGGGCTCACCGTGAAGCGCGGATCGTTCCGTGCCGTTCCGTCATGAACGCTGAACCACCCCGAAGTATCCACGTGGGTCGTGCTTGCAATCGTCGGCCGCGGGAGCTCGCTCCGATCCACCGCGAACGGCATCACGACCGGCTCGCTCACGTTCCCCGCCTCGTCCCGCACCCGCGCGAAGAGGTACCACGTCCCGTCGGCCTGCTCTTCATCGAGAACCCACCACACCTGTTGCGGCGCGGGGGTGCCGGCGCCTACGGGGTCGATTGCGAGCTCGGAGACCCGCGAGGAGTACTCCGCATCGCCCGGCTCCGCGTCAGGCCGCTCAGGGAGCGCGTACTCCACCGTCGCCACGGGCGCGGCCGCACTTTCGCCGGCCTCCTGTCCTCCGATCCGAAGCCGCGCCGTCAGCTCGGCTCCGATGGTCCGTACCGGGCTCGGCTGCTCGGGAGTCGCGGGCACCCGCAACTCTCCGCCTTGCGGCGCAGGATCATCCGGGGCCGGAACGCCGTACGCCGCGATTTCCTCGATCTCCGGAGGCGTTTGGTCCATCGTGAACGACCGCGCCTCCCGCCGCGCGTTTCCGGCACGGTCGCGCACTTCGATTACGAGCGCATACGCGCCGTCGGCGTAATCGTCCGCCGTGCCGGGGAGTGTAAGACGCTCGCCGTTCTCACCCCACGTCGCCCTGCCCGCTCCGTCCTCACGCGGCCAATCGTGGTCGTCTTCGGTAAGTCCGTCGAAGCCGTACCAACGGTAATCCTCCGGAACCGCGCCGCTGGAAACGACACCCTCCGCCATACCCGCCGGCACCACCGCGACGCGCGTCTCCTCACCGTCGATCCCGCTCACCTCGTCGCGGGCATCGATCTCCTGCGCGAGCCCGAGCGTCAGAACCCCGCCGTCGTCGGCTCCCCGCGCGTACGGCTCCGGCTGGAACTGGAGAGTCCCAGGGACTACGTCGTCCATCCAGACCTCGAACGAAGCGCTCCCGATGTTGCCGGCTTCATCCTCGGTGGAGAAGGTGACTCTGTGTCGACCGGGGCTTTCGAGCCGGACGGACGCATCGGACACGCTCGAATATCTCAGGCCTAGGTCGAAAGAATTGACTTCGTATTCCCATTGGCCGTCAATCGCAGCGCGCTTCCCGGCCCACCCCCCTTCGAGGGAGCCGTACGACGCTTCTGCTGCCACCGTCACTTCGGAGGCGCGGGTCCACTCCTGGCCGGACACGTCCTCGGGGGTCTCGATCCACACGTTCACGGTCGGCCGAGTCCGGTCGATCCGCACCGTGCCGACCACGCTCCTCGCGCGGTTTCCGAGCTGGTCCGCGGGGCGGACCCACACGTCGGTACGGCCCTCGGCGGTAAGATCGACCGTGAGGGTGGCGCGTTTTGGGTCACTATCGTGCGGTCCAAGCTCTGCGAATGCCGCGTTCGAGACGGGTTGCCATTGGATGCTGTCCGAGCTCTCCTTTCTTTGGAGTGCTACCTCCACGTCTCCAACGGCCAGAAACTCGTCCACGATTTGGAGCGTGATCGTGACCTCTTCCGCATTGGTCCAGTTGTCGTCGGCTTGGCCGAGGCCGTAGCCGGCATCGGAGCCGGCGAAAGCGTCGACCACACTAAACGTCGGCGCGCTCCGATCGAGCAACACCGGAAACGCTCGCGTGACTTCGTTCCCCACGTTGTCAAACACCCGGAACTCGACCGTGTGGAGCCCGTCGTCCAAGTTCGCACCGTCCTCGCCGAGATCGATCTCTCCGTCGTTCGGGACTCTCCACTCGCCCTCTCCGAAAACGCGCCACTGCCACCTATCCGTATCCACACCGCTCCCCCCGTCGTCGCGGGCTGCGGGTAAGCCGTGTTGGAGCCGACTCGTGGCCAGGAAGCCGGAGCCGTCGCCATCGCCGATATCGAGATCTAGGACCACGGCGTAGTCGTCGTCGAACCATTGACGGTCGAGGGCGCCGTCGGCCCACGCCTCGGCACCATCGATCTCCGGCGGCTCGCGGTCGATTTGGAAGGTAAAGTCTTCGGTGGTTTCGTTGCCGGCGCCGTCCACTACCTTCAGTTGAAGTCTACGCTCGTATGCACCGCCGTCGGGTCCCAATTCGACCGTAGGTCGATCAGCCGGCTCGAATGTGTCGTCGCTGTCCTCCTCCGGAACGCGCCATTGCGCGCGGGCGATGCCGGAGCCTACGGGATCAGCGGGCCTCCGCCCGCTCCCGTCCGAGAAGGCGAAGTTCTCGAAGTTGATGCGGCGCAGCCTCGTCCATCCGCCGTGCGGATCGATATTGGGGTGAACGTTTGCATGCGGATCGTACTCGATGGTGGGCATGCCGCTGTCTATCCGCACCACCGTAAACCCCTCGCCCTCGTTCGCGGGATTCGCGCTGTCTTGGGCCTTGCCACGCACGACGATGAGCCCGTTGTCGGATACGGTGACCCGACCGGATGTGCCGGAGAAATCCGCGTGGGTCCACGTTCTCAACGGCTCTGTAAGGTCCAGAGTGCGGGCTGAGACGGCACGCAAGATATCTCGGTCCGCGGAAGACGCATCGAGCCCCGCTCGTTCTAGGTCCACTTCCGAAACCCCATAGGCGGTAACGTGGAGCCTTTCCGGATTAACGCCCGACAACCCACAGGAAGCGAATACGTCCAAGCTCACATTGCCGCTAACCCACCTTCCTTCGGTCTGATCTTCATGAGTGATCGAAACCTCCGGGGCCGTGTGGTCGATTCTGACGGTGACCTCTTTGTCCCTTGAATTGCCCGCTTTATCATAGGCGGTGACGGTGGCTTCCGTTTCGCCTTCGCGAGTTACGCTGAACTCGGCCTCGCAAAATTCTTCCTCGTCGTTGTCCGATGCGCTGCGTGTAACGGTCTCACCAGGATTCGGACTGAATACGATTCGCTCTATGCCGGACGCATCCGAGTGCAAAACCCAGTCGGTTCCTTTCTCGTCGTTGGCCGTGGCCCTCACCGTAACGTCACTTCCCGACCACGACCCGCTCTCGATAACCTCGCCCTGCTCATTGCGAGCCTCAACGGAGGGACGTTCGGGATCTGTCCGATCGATCCAGTCAATCGGTACCGTCACTTCGCTTTCGTTCCCGGCACGGTCAGTGGCGCGAACGCGAAGGTCCGTGTTGTGCGGCATTGTGAACCCACCCCAGCTCCAGGAAAAGAGTTTCTGATAATCCGAAAAAGCCTGGTAGGTCGTAAACTCGCCTGGTCCGGTAGCCTGGGCAACCTCGATCGACTCGAGGCCCGACTGGTGGTCATGCGCGGTGACCGCGGCAAGCATGATCCCGGCGGGGGTCCACTCGGCCTCGGAACCCCACTCGAATCGACTGGGGAGACCGTCGGAATCCTCCGCTCGTCCGGTGTCCGCACCGCTGCGCGCAGGACGAAACTCCAGCGCGGTGATCGTCGGTGGGGTGGCGTCCGTCGGTGGGCCTACGGTTATCGAGTGGAAGCCCCCGAGGTCGTCTTCGGCGGAAATGGTGACCGATTCGTCGGACGAAGCGTAGTTGAAGAGAAACGTGTGAGACCCGGTTCCCGAGCGAGATGAACCGTTTCTCGCATCCGGGGCGGTTGTCGCAACGCCCATTCCGCTGCCGCGGCCGTCGTGCTCGACCGCTACATCGACCGCCCATACACCGGACCGATGCCAGTAGGTGCGTGTCCGGCTCAACTCCGGCGGGTCTACGCGGCGAATGTTGTAGTAAACCCGTTCGTCGTATGAGGTTCCCTTCGCCCAATGCCTCATACGAACCCTGGCTTCGGAAGAACCGGAGTAGGAATGGTCCCAGTCCCCGTCGTTCCCGGATCCCTTCGTTTCGCTACCCGACACGACTCGAACGTCGCCTACGTCTCCGTTCATCCTGGTTCTGAGTCCAACTGTGAAGCCTTCCCTCTTTCTGAACCTGAACTCAGCTTCGTCGCGAAAGTATATTCGGGGCGTCGACGGCTCCTCACAGACTATGTAGGGGTAATCGCTGCGGACAAAAAGCCAGACTTCCGAATTGGCGCTGGAGCGTTCGTCGGACCATAGTAGCTCCCACGCCGGCAGCAAGCCGACGCCGCCTACGAGAAACAGGAAGAGTGCCGACGCTCCCGTCCGTGCCAGCTTTCTCATGTCACTCATGATCGCCTCCGTCAACCCGGTACGCGCGCACGCCGCCTCGGTGCTCGACGAGTACTACCACACCGTCCCGAGCTCCCTTTCGAAACGAATCCACAAGTTTGCCCGGCATCTGAGCGGTGCGACCCGTAACCGTCTCCCCCACGACGACGGTGCCTCCGGTTTGGAAGAGCTTGTATGGCTCGGCCGAGTCCACGTGGCGTACGGCCGCGGGCCCCGGCGCGGTGACCGTTACGGCCACTCGCGGAGCCCACAACTCGGCCGGCTCGCGTATCATCAGGTCGTCGGTACGAATGCAGAGCTCGGTCTCCGATCCGCAAGGCCGCACCTCCGCAATTGCCGGGACGGGAGTCGTGCGCAACTGCATTACGCGTCCGACCTCGGCTCCCAGAGGCGAAGCCACACGGTCGATGAGCTCCAGATCGGCTGAGGTCCGGTACCATGTGCGTGTGCCTCCTGCATCGACGCCGATCAGGAACTGCCACTCGACT
>PWGF01000060.1 GCA_003554375.1 Spirochaetaceae bacterium | reverse complement strand
GTACATCCAGCAGGTGAGTGAGAACGTCACCGTCTCCCTGCACGGCCAGGAGCTGAACCCCGAGTCCTATGCCATCTGCAAGGCGGACATGCTGATCAAGGGCCAGCAGGTGGAGAACATCAAGCTCGGTGCCCCGCAGATGAAGGCGGTGCTGAACGCCCTGTCCGAGCGGGACCCGGAGGCCGAGCTCTGCACGGACAGCAAGGGCAACCCGGAGCCGGACACCAGTCTGCGCGACAACGAGAACGTGCCGCTGACCGAGTCCGTGTACGACCGCCACTTCTACGTCTTCAATCCCGCGAGACCGCTCGAGGAGATCGACGCCGATCTCAAGGAGTGCACTGACCGGATCAAGCGGATGATCGAGGAGTTGTCGGCGTGACCGAAGTCGTGATCTACGAGAGCACGGCCGGTTCCGTCGAAGTTCGGCTGGAGCGCGAGACGGTGTGGCTGCGGCAGGAGCAGCTCGCCGAGCTGTTCGGCCGGGACCGCACGGTGATCGGGCGCCATATCCGAAACGTCTTCAAGGAGGGCGAGCTGGATGAGGCGACCAATGTGCAAAATATGCACATTCCTTCATCGGACAAGCCCGTTCGCCGCTACAGTCTGGACGTCATCATCTCCGTCGGCTATCGCATCAAGTCCCACGAGGGCGTCCGGTTCCGTCAGTGGGCGAACCGGGTTCTGCGCGAGCACCTGAGGCAGGGCTACACGATCAACCGTGATCGCTTCGAGGCGAACGCGCGGGAGCTTGAGGCCGCGCTGGAGCTGGTCCGCAAAGCGGGCGCTGATCGCCCGCGGCGAGGCCACCGAGTTGTTCGCCCGCGAGCGTGGAGAAAGCCTGGCATCCCTGCTCGGGAATCTGGACCAGACCGTCTTCGGGGAGCCCGCCTATCCGAGCGTCGAAAGCAAGGCAGCGCATCTGCTCTACTTCGTGGTGAAGAACCATCCGTTTACGGACGGGAACAAGCGCAGCGCCGCCTACCTCATGGTGGATTTCCTCAGCCGGAACAGCCGGCTGATGGATGACAAGGGCGAGCCAGTCATCAATGACAACGGCCTCGCGGCGCTGACTGGTTGCTTTCATGACGAGTACGCATGCCGGCGATTTGCTGCCCAATGACTGCCCCGCGGGTAAAGGTGGACGGTGGAATGCAAGCCAGCGACTAAGCCGTCGGGACGTCGGGGAACAGCCCGGGCATCCAGTGGGGAGCAAGCGATGCCGGAAACGCGAGGTGTAGTGGGGCCCGCGACGAGGTCGCGTGCACCACGCCCTGATGGAAAAGTGACTGGACCACCCGGCGGGCATGGCGTTCGGATACGCCGAGCAGGCGTGGTACTTCACCTCGCTCGAGCTGGCCACGATAGAGTAGCGCATCGACAAGTATGTCGGCGCCGCGGGCAAGCTGGTTGGCCCCGATTGCCTGTGCAGCCCAAGCGGAGACACGCTCCCGGAGCTGGTTCGGCTCGACCAGCCGCTCCATAAATCGAACCTGATCGAGGCAGGTCTCGAGGAAGAACGCGGTGAAGTTCGCCAAGGCCTCTTCACTCAGAGTCCCGCCGCCATCGAGATCGTTGCGTCGCGGTGCATCGCATCCGGATAGCATTTCCTTGTATTTGGCTTCGGAGCGAGCCAAGCCTCGGGCAGCAGACCAGATGTTACCTGTATCCAGTGCACGTCCAAGGAGTGCATCTGTCATGAGGCGGGCGACTCGACCGTTTCCGTCCAGGAACGGGTGAATCCAGAGTAGGCGATGGTGTGCGGCGGCGGCCACAAGAATGGAATCCGTCTTGCCCGTTCGGGCATACGCATCCGCGAAGCGGTTGAGAAATCGGTCAATGGCCCCTGGGCTCACGGGTACGTGACGTCCGACCTGGACGTCGTGTTGTCGCAGTTCGCCGGGGACGACAGGCAATAGCTTGCCCGTGCCGGGGTGCTCAACCCAGAGCATGATCTCCGGGAGCTGCTCGCAGAACCGGTGATGGATTGCTTGCAATGTCGCTTTGCTGGGTAACGGTTCCTGCAGATCGACCGTGTCGATCCATTCCTGGACGGCAATGTATGCTTTGGCTTCGAGTTGGAGGTCGCGTTTGTCGGGGTCGGCGCTATAGTCCTCATTGAGCGCGTTCTCGATCTCAACCGGATGGGTGTCGTGTCCCTCGATGAGGTTGCTGTAATAGCAGTTCATGGAGCGCACGAGCTTCGCCAATGAAGCCACCATCGCGTCCGGAAGGCTCCGCCTGAGCCCGGCCGATGCCTCGGCAAGCTCGACTGCCAGGTCCGTCAGATGGGCGCGGTGCCGCGATGCCTCGCTGATCCGCATGGGCTCCATGAGAGCCGGCCGCTCTCCCCGGTCTTCGACCCCGTTGGTGTCCGCTTCCATGTCCGGTTCGTGTGCGCGGCCCGAATCGGCCCGTCCGTAGAGCCGGGAGCCGGACCCGGGAAGCTTCCGGGTATTGGCCGATCTGAAACTTCTCTTCCGCAACCGCGGGCGCCTCGTCAGGATTGCATAAGCCCGGGCGATGGCGCTGGACGTCTACAAGGATCTGGACTTGGCGAGGGAGTTCCTCCGCCGGCCGCATCACCTGTTCGATGGGCGCTCGCCGCTAGAGGTGGCTGCAGCCAGTGAGGAGGGTACCAAAGCCGTAGTCGAGACGCTTGGTCGACTAAAGTACGGCTCGGCCT
>PWGF01000380.1 GCA_003554375.1 Spirochaetaceae bacterium | reverse complement strand
GAAGAAGGATTTCTTGATATCTTTTTTCTTTAAACCGTATTTATTTTTCTGTTGATTTGTGGGAGGATTGGAGAACTTTTTTCTAAGCTCTGTTCTAGCTTCAATCCATCCTTCATCTCCTTCATTATTTTCTTTATATTGAGAGTACATTTTTTCATAGTTCTCGTTCCTCTCTTCGTTTTCAAGGGACGGATTCAGTGCTTTTTCCATGAAACTTTCTATATTCATGTTAAAATTCTCCATCTTGATTATGTTGCTTCTTTTTATATAACTGTAGGAGGAATTGAAGACTACAGGAAATTTCTTCTTCCCAAGAAGTAAACCACATAGCCAACCACAAAACCACCAACGAACTCAGCTATATGAGAAAAAATATTTATCCTTGCCTGTATGAATTCTGACGAAAAAAATAGAAATACTTAAATATAATTATCATTATAATGATAATGATGGTTGGTTTGAAAGCTATGTAGAAAGTGATAAAAATGTTAGATTTGATCAATGAACACACCGTAAAAATAATCTTAGTGATGCAAGAAGGCGACTCAATACGTGAAATCTCGAAGAAAACAGGTTCATCCTATGGCTGGACCTATAAATGGATAAAGAAGTTAGAAGAAATAAATATATTAAAAACAAGTAGCCAAGGAATAAAAATAAAAGATAAAGAAACCGTGGAAAAATTCAAATCCTTATCTAAATCAATATTGAAGAAAAAAATAGAATTAAAAGATGCTTATTTATTACCAAATTTCGCAAAAATGAAATACGCCTACACAAAAACAGATGCAGTCTGGATATGGACACAAGGAGGATATCAAATAGGCAGAAGCAGAGAAAATTACCCAATATTCATAAAAATATTAGAAAAAGACATAAATAAATGGAGAAACTTCTTTAAAACATACTCCGTGAAATGCAAAGTAAAAGAAAGAGCGAAAGAAGGAATACATTTTGTTTTAGAACCTGAAAAGAACTTCGAACCTAAATGGAAAGGAGAATACCAAGTAATATCTTTGAAGGAAACGGTTAAATGGGCAAATAAACACAAAACCAGTTTCCAACCCGCCTTAGAAATGTTAAAAGAAATGTACGGTTTAAACATAGATGTTGAATATAAAGAAAGAAAAAAATTAAAAGCGTGAGTTCATGAAGAGCCTTATAGAAAGAGAAAACACCATATTTGAGATTTTAGAAAAATTCAATGAACAAAATTTAAATTACATCCTAGTAGGAGGCTATGCGGTCTCAGCATTCAGCCATAGATTCTCAGTTGACGCCGACATAGTGATAAAAGAGAAAGATAAAAGAAAATTTCAAAAAATACTTAAAGAAAAAGGATTTAAAAAAACTCAGAAAAAAAGGATAGAAGATGTATATAAAGGAGTATTCATGAGTTATGAGAAAAAAGAAAAACTACCAGTGAATGTGGACATATTGATCAATTCGATCAAATGTAGACAGACAGAAGGTTCCTGGAGCTACGAATATTTAAATGAAAATTCAATTCAAGCAGAGATAGAAGGATCGGAAAGATCTATAGAGGCAAAGATACCTGAAAAAGAACTTTTAATAGCTTTAAAACTACACAGCAGCAGATTAACAGACGCTAGAGATGTAATATCATTAAGTGAAAATACAAAACTAAATAAAATAGAAAAACACATCAACAGAGGAGAGAAAGAAAGGTTAAAAGAAAGTTTAGAAAGAGTGATTAACATAATAGATTCAGAAAGGTTTGAAGATTCTTATAAAGGAGTTTTCTCAGAAAAAAAGATTCCTGAAGAAGATATTAAGAGGATAAGGAGTTTTTTAGAAGGATTAATTGAGGAAAAATCTATCCTTCCAGCTAATTGAGAAATAAATCAGATAACCAATCACAAAACCACCAACGAACCCAGATAGATGCGAGAAAACGTTTACTTCAGCTTCTACAAATTCCGCTGGGAAGAAAACTATGTAGAACACGAAGAATAATATTGAACACCCTACAAAGACAATTAATTTGGATATAGAAGCGATTTTATCATAATCCTTTAACATCGAAGAAACTTTATCGATCAAACGCTCTTTTTTAAACCTGTAAATCATCCAGAAAGAAGATAAAGCTAGAAGTAACCATAGAAAGATCTCGATGGAACCAAAATCATAGAAAAACACAGGTAAACAAACAAAAACAAGGAAACTAGCTATTAAATCAACCTGATTAAGCTTGAAGCTAAAAGTATCTTTTAAGAAAAACAAGAAAGATATTACAGTCAAAGCGGAAAACCCTAAAACAGTTCCAGAAAATCCAGCAGTATTTTCAAACCCAGGGGAAACAGTGTAAATATACATCAACTTGGACACGAAAGGAAGTAAAATCAAGATGGATAAGAATGAGAAATAAAGCTTTTTCTCATTTCCAGTAACTTTGCTGAAGTACCATGCAGGAACGATGAATATGTAATAAGGAACAATGTTTCCAATTATCAAATGATTCAAATTCCAGTGAACAAAACTAGATGTGAACATCTTCAAAAGACGTGGATTCCTCAAGTCAAAAGCAAATTTACCAGCATCAGTTAACAAGAAAATCAAAACAAGAATCAAGGGAAATAAAAAGATAAATAAGTCTTTTTTGTTTATTTTCATCATGTTTGTTATTACTCATTTGTTTCTTAAAAAGATTTAAACTGGAAAGAGTTTGAACTAGTGTGG
>PWGF01000131.1 GCA_003554375.1 Spirochaetaceae bacterium | reverse complement strand
TTTCCTGGGCACTATCGTAGTTCTCTCCGGCGCTTCCATATACATGATCCACGACGGATTCGCCCGAATGGAGCAGATGGAGCGTTCGACCGAAGGGCTGTCGGAAACACGAGCCAGTGTGGATGCGCTTCGGGACGATGTTCTGGAGCTTCTGGGTGGTGCCCGGTCTTTCGAGCGGATCCTAGACGATACTTTGGTCTCGTTACCGGGAAACAGCTCTTCAGACAGCGCGCGCCGGCTGGATGATCTGTTGGCCGGGGAAGCCGATCGGAGAGATGAAGTGGCCGGGCTGCAGAGGCTGGGGAGCCGGTTGGAGGCGGCTGGGCCGCCACTCGTTTCCGCAGGTGAGGTTCTGGATACTACTTCTCGCTTTCTCGAGGATATTCCTGTTCACTGGCCGGTGGGGCGAGGATCCGGGACCGTCACTATGGAGTGGGGGGCCAACGTCAATCCGTTCACCAATAGGTGGTATTTTCACCGGGGAATCGATATCGCTGATTTTCGCGCCAATACTCCGGTAGTTGCCGCCGCGAACGGAACGGTGATTGAGACGGATTTCCAACAGTACGGGTACGGTTACTACGTAGATGTCCAGCACCGCTTCGGGATGGTAACACGATACGCACACCTTTCCCGTATTGATGTCTCAGTGGGGGACGAGGTGTCGCAGGGAGAACAGCTGGGCATTCTTGGTACCACCGGGCGTTCTACCGGCCCGCACGTGCACTTCGAAGTGCATATCGGCCCGGAGAACGTCGACCCGGCCGCCTTTTTGACGGTAGCTAACACTTTTCGGCGTAGATCTACGCGGCGGTAAACCTCGAATCGTTTCAGTACACAACCACTCTACCACTGTGTACGTGAGCGGTCACAATATCGACCCGTGCGGGGACATGTTTCGCACTCTGAAGCCATCGAAGAAGCACAGCAGAGGCCTGGTACCGGCGAGGGGTCGCGGGCTTCTTCTGCCGGCGGTGTTGGGCAATTCTGAAGAAGTGGGTGCCCCGGTGTTGGAAGGTTACGGTAGGCCATGGCCGTTCGGCTTTTGCTTCTCGTTTTTCTCAAAAGGGCCGACACGTGAGTCTTCACCGTCGGAAGGCTGATTCCTAGTTTCTCGGCGATGGCCGGATTACGGAAGCCTGTCGCAATCAGAGAGAGAACTTGCCGCTCTCGGCGCGTGAGGGGGAGCGCTGTTTCTTCAGAGACCGGTGCCACAATGTGACTCCAAACACGAAGCGCGTTCAGGTCCTCTCTGTTGAACCAGGTCCGGCCGGAGAGCATTGCAGTCATACCGGTGGCTATATCCGCCGGGGTATCCTCAGGAGAGAAGCGGCCGTCCAGAGGAACCTTGCACTCATATACAAAGCTCCAAGTATCCGGCGTGGTGCCGATGCACGCTAATCTGCAATCGTGAGTGAGTAGCGGCTTCTGTAGCCGCTTCACGGTGGAGTGCTGCACCGGGGCGACGGTGAGGTCAAACACAAATACCAGCTGTCGGTAATCCAGAAGTAAGCGAGATAGGCCGGGAAGCGAAGAGTGGTGCTTTGTGGTACATTGTAGTAGATGCTTGGTGTGTTGGATATATCTGCTATAGCAAGTTCTGCACGAAGAAATCAGTACCACACATAGTTGGCCAGAATGTTCTCTGTGAGACACGAAATCAACCCCTTTCGAAATTATTGTGCAGAACGGGCTAATGGCAACATGCTGTCAGCTGCAGGATGGAGCCGCTCTTGGCGGAATCATTGGAGACAGCGCGTAGCCCTGTAGCCACATCGCAGCGTTCCGATGTGCCGTCAGTTCGGTAGAGGGAGCGTGCCGGCCTATCGCAGACGGAACAGCCATGAGCGAGGGCGGACCAGCTGCCCCCGGCGAATGGAAGCGGTCCCACTTATGAGTCAGTGGGGGGGCGGGAGGGAGTCGATGAGTTCGAAATCGTCGGCAGTGACTTCGAAATTGTCTCTGAGGCCGCCAGTCACGAAGACTTCGCCGTCTTCCGTGGCTATAATACCTTCGATTCCTGCGCGCTCCTCGAGGAGCGAAAAACCGCGGTCTAAGCCAAGTATGAAGGCAGCGGTGCTCAATGTGTCGGTCTCGATCGAATCGTCTCCGACAACGGTAACCGACGTTAGACGATTGCGCACGGGGCGCCCGTCTTCGGGGCTGAAGATATGGTGGTACCGTTCGCCATCCTTCTCGAAGTAGCGTTCGTAGGGGCCGGATGAGACGATCGAGGTGTCCGACAAACTCACTGTCCCGAGCAAGCGTTGACGCCGGCCCGAAGGATGCTGAATGCCGATGCGCCACGGATCTCCGTCCGGACGTGTTCCGATGAGCTCTATGTCTCCGCCGAACTCGAGAATCGCATGCTCGACGCCCTTGTCGCGCAGGATTCGGGCGGATTCCCGCACGGCAAATCCCTTGGCAATTCCTCCGACGTCGATACCCATGCCCGACTCAGGCAGGAAGATGCTACGTTCGTCCCGATCGAGCTCGATGCGGCGATAATCCACGTATTGAAGGCGCTCGGCGATATCTTCATCCGAAGGTATCCCCTCGCGATCCGTGCCGATGCCCCAGAGCTCGACGATCGGGGCGATCGTAATGTCAAAGGCGCCATCGGTTTCTGCTCCGAACCGCTTCGCCGCCTCGACTACGGTAAAGGTATCCTCGCTCACTGTTACCGGTTCCTTGCCTGCGCGGCGGTTGACCCGAAGAATCTCAGTCTCTTTGTACTCGTCCTCGTTTATGCTCATGAGATCTTGGATCTCTCGAGCCCTCAAGTACGCTCGGTCAAAAGCATCATCCGATACCTGTTGGTAGATCGAAATGGTGGCGTTGGTCCCCAACAGAAACTCCGTGCGCGATTTCGGATCCTCCTGAGGGTCTCGACAAGCGCTCGCTACGACCAGTGCTACCAGTGCGACAAGAGCGGCCGGGTGCCGGGAGGCAAGTCCGGTCCGGCGGGAGGGACTTCCAGATGCCATAGCTGTTCTATATCAGATGGGAGCCCGGCGGATCAATTGGAGAACTCGTTATCCGAGACCCGATCCGGCCGCCATGGACCGGGCTGCCCAACCGCGGGTGGCGTCGCGTGTGTTGTGGTTGAGGGACTCTTCGCCGCCGCGGATCGCAGGACGCAGCTTGCAAGCCGTGTCGCCGCCGGCAGCCGGCGGCACTCAGTGGGTGAGACGGCGTCCGGGGAGGTTGCCATCCGGGGCGAAAGGTAGGAGATTCTACGCATGGGCGCGAGGCGAGCTGATACTGTCTTGGTAGTGTTGAACACAGTCATGGCTGTTGCGCTGGCTGTGGCGCTGTCGGCTCTTGCGTTTAGCGGACAGCTTCCGTTTGTGGAGGAGCTGTTTTACGGTCACGCCGTGAGCCCGGCTCCCGAGGCTGCAATACCGGATGACGCCACCGGTGTCGGCTATCCGGAGGTCCATCGGGGTGAGAATCGAGCGTGGACGCGGCGACCGCCCGGCCCTTACCCAACTGAACCGGCCCGCCTCGCGGATGCGGACACGCTGGTGGAGGATCTTCTGAATCGTCCCGAGCTTATCCCATACGAGGGAGTCCTCGGTGGAACGATGGGTTTCTACACGGAGGACAACATTCGGGTCTTGGACAACCACTGGATCTACGCCCATTTCGAGGATGGGCATATTGGAGGTGCGATGCTGCTTGCCTATCGAAAGAGAGCCGACGGGCAGATCGAGTGGTATATCTTGGACAGCTATTTGGACCGCTGAGCTATCGCCGCCGGCGAGCCAGCGTCACTCCGTCGCCGATTCCCAGCATGCAGAGATCGATTCGGTTATCGGCTCTGAGCGCGTCGTTGAATGACTGAATGGCCATCACATCGGCGTCGGTGTCCTCCGGCCGGACCACTGATCCGTACCACAGCACGTTGTCCACAAGAATTAGACCGCCCGTTCGTACCAGTGCGAGGCATCGTTCGAAGTACGCAGGGTAGTTCACCTTGTCCGCGTCGATGAACGCGATATCGAATGTGCCCTCGTTGCCCTCCTTCTGGAGGGTGTTGAGCGTCTGTAGAGCTGGGCCAGTCCGTGTGCAAATCTTGTGGGCTACGCCTGCCTCCTTCCAGTAAGCGTAAGCCAAGGAGAGGTATTTTTCGTTGCGGTCGCACGAAACTACCGTACCGTCCTCGGGCAACGCTTGGGCAAATGCCAAGGCGGAGTACCCGGTGAAGGTGCCAATCTCCAAAATCTGTCGAGCGCCTATGAGCTTCGTCAGGAAGGCAAACAGCATCCCCTGATCCGGAGGAATCTGCATCCCGCGCTCTGCCATCTGTTGGGTGTCCTCTCGGCATCGTCGTTGAGCTTCTGATTCGGGAGGATTGTGGTCAAGAATGTAATCGTAGAGCGTTTCGGTGATCTGAAGCGGCGGGTTCAAAGCAACCTCCTTCTCGGCAAAATACCCCGACACGCCCAACAGTTCAACCGGAAAAATATTCAAGATGTCCTCGATATTATGCAAGCATATAGAAGCGTATCGGATAACGGTCAGCGACGGAATAATGCTTGGCGGTAGCATAAACAATGTTTTCTTGTGTTCTCCATTGACGCCGAGATTGGCAAGTGATATGTTCTGCTCTTACAATTAGGGCCTAATTATAGATCCTATGGTAACGAAGAAAGCGGGCTGTTAGTGTCGGATGCACTAACTCTGTGTGCAAAATACTTCTGTGTGGACAGAAGTCGCCGTTTAGGCACGCATGCAGCAGCCGGCCAGTTAGGGGGGAAGCGGCTCCAAGGGTGAGTCCTTCCGAGTAGCAACATGATGACGCGACGGACGGGAACGGGCACGAACTCTCGCGAAATACTGAAAAGGGGGATACGATGAGGAAAAAGCACTATGCAATTGGGCTCGTGCTGTTGGCCACAGCGGTAGTGTTGTCAGGATGCATGACGACCTTTGCTTCCGACAGCGGGCGCTTGGCCTATGCGGAAGTCGAAGGTGAGGCAGAAGGACAGGTCGACACGTCTGAGTCGTTTATGTACATCATCCATCCGGACCTCGTTCCGCTAGGCGACAAATACTGGGAGAACGTCGACCTGCTCCTGGATCCGCAGCTCGAGGCACATGGCGGCGATGCAGTGACGGACTTGGAGATCCGTTACGGATTCACCGCCATAGACTACATTCTCTCCGCGTTCGTTCCTATCATAAACTGGGGAACGATCGAGGCTGAAGGAACCGCCGTGTCCCGGTAGGTTCCGGGCCGACTTAGATCACAGAAAGGCAGCGCACAGCGCTTGCCGGTTCCGTTGCCCGTCCGTACGTGCCCCGGTCATTGCGATGGTCGGGGCACGTTTTCGATTGGGACTTCGCTGCGAATCCGATGGCGATGGGGTGCAGAAAACCCCACAGCCGGCGGCGACATAGTCAGGAGAGATGTCGCTGCCCTTTGATGCGGGGCCGCCTGGGGGCCGCCTGGGGGGCGCCTGGGGGGCGCCTGGGGCGCGGCGTCTGGAAGACCGTCTGGGGCGCGGCCGGAGGCCCGAGGGCGGAAGCGCCGACCCCTGCCGTCCCTACGACTACGATGAGGCGAATTTCTCTCGCAAGGTCACATAGATTCGGTAAACGAGAATGACACAGTAGATCCCGAAGAGGATCAGAAGCTGAATGTCGAGCGCCGGCGAGGTAGCTAACTCGGTCCCGAGGGCCCGTGCGTGGAAGAACCCTAGAGGAAATACTACGTAAGCCGGCAGATGGATTGTCCGCCACGCCTTACGACTGAGCTTCAAAGGTCGAAAGAACCACGCGGCGATGACGGCTACGATTAGCAGAACCAGAGCAATGATACCGACAATGCGCCACGTATCAAACAGGAGTTGTCCGGCACTGATGTAGTCGTGGATCAGGATCATGAGGCCGTGGAGGAGAATCAGAAAGAACCCGATCTTCCCAATGGTTCGATGGCGCTTCAGGTTCTGAGCTCGCGCGACCACCTTCTCCCACAGCGGAAGCCGCGTTCCGAGTATGAACTGGAAGAACATCAGTACAAATCCTATGAGTGCAAAAAGCCGAGCCGGAAGCTGCAATAGAAGGAAGCCGAGATTGCCGCCGGCTTGGTAGAACGGGAGCGCGTTCTCGAGCCAGGCGATAAGCGGGAGAACCAGAAGTGCAAGCGCCACAATATAGAAGAAGTAACGCACCGCGAGAGGGGCTGTTGGAGGTTGAGGTCTTTTGGCAGTCATGACGTGATCATACTCGTTGTTCCTCCTGATGCGCAATATATGAGAGATAAGTTCTTCTATCGAGCAGTCCCGTTTCACATAAGAGGCGCGTACTCAGGAAATGAGTGCCTTTTCCTATGTTAGAGTGTTATACTAGTCTCCATGAACGGTAGCTCGACGGCCCAAAGCGAAAACGGCTCAGGGGGCGGACAGCGATCGGCACGTTGTCCCCACGGTGTTCGGAACTCACTCTGCCTGTTCTGCACGGGTTTGCCTGCCGAAAAGCAGGCGCGCATCTTTCGGGCGCTCTCCTCGTTTGCGCTCGGGACCGGAGAAGTGCTTTTCCGGGAAGGAGAGAAGGCGACCGGCGTGTGGTCGGTATGTTCTGGGCAGATTCGAGTGTACAAAACCGTGGACGAGGGGCACGTCTTGGTCACACGCATCGCGGATCCGGGCGGACTAGTCGGACACCGGGCTGTGCTTGCCGACACGCCTCTTTCGGCTTCCGGGAGCGCATCGGAGCCCACAAAAGGCGTGTTCCTCTCGCGCGGTGCGCTGGAGGAGCTGTTCGCTACCGAGCCCGCGATTCGCGCCACGATCATGCGCCGCCTGGCGGAAGACCTTGAGCACGCCGAGTCGCTGGCGGCCAGCATGGCGTACAACGACGCCAGATCCCGCGTGCTTGCGGCGCTTGCAGAATTCCGTCGAGTCAGAGAACGGGTTGTGGGTACTCTTGCGGGGTGGGAGTTCGCCATTCCGCGAAAGGATCTCGCCGAGCTGACGGGGCTGACGGTAGAGGCCGTGGTTAGGACTCTCAAGAAGCTCGAAGCGGACGGGGTCGTCGAGATTTCGGGACGCCGAATTCGCGTAGTCCGGCCTGGAACGGTGAGAGAACAGTGTCTCCATCACTGCTCCCAGGTTGAGCCGTACAACGGTGAGCGAAGCTGCCGGTGTGTGTTTGAACCGCGTACGCGCCCCTCTTCACGCATCTCCTCTCGCGCTCGCGATCCGTGAGCGGATAAGGCGATACGCGGCTTCCGGATCTTCTTCGTCGGCCAGAATCTCTTCGGTTTGGCAATCGATGCGAGGCGTTCGCCGTGCGGCAGTGTATGTGACTCCGTTGGCGTTAAGAACGGGCTCGGCCTGCTCGCTGAGCACGTCACACTCGAGCTTTCTTACGCCGAGGCGAACCGCTAGCAATGCCGCGGCCTTTCCTACTATCTTGTCATAGACTGTGCACCGGCCGATGTCGACAGCGTTCGTAGAAAGGAAACGCTCGAGCTCCATCAGGGGATATAGCCAGCCGGAAGAGCTGGAGAACAGGCTTGCTCCATCACATCTGAGAGCCAAATGCGCGGGGGAATTGCTCATGAGCTGACCTCGCTATACGGCCCACGGTATACATTTACCCCGATGTCTGCAAGGCGCTCGGCGTGCGCCCGGATCCGCGGGCCGCGTTCACCCGCGCCGGCGACCTCTTCGCTCCGCAACCAGAGGGTATCCGCGAGCATCGCCAGTCGGGGAAACGCCATGTACTCGAGCCACTTCCCGAAGGGAAGCCCTTCGGTCCAGAGGTTTCCCTGTGCTCCGAGAAGCCGGTGAGCACGGTCCTCCGGTACGTGAGACTCGGGCGCAAACTCCGCTACATCCTCGACCGAGCACACGCCGATTCGGCCCGGCTCGTTCGGGTCCGAGGTATGTGCGTGGTCGAAATAGCAGGCGCGGTCGGTGGGGCAGAGAACTACCTCGTGGTCCAGCTCCAAGGCGCGGGCAGCGGCTTGCGGATTCCTCCAGCACATGATGATAGCCTCTTCCGGGGGAGCGGAATCCAGAGCTTCATCCCAGCACACAGGGCGCTTGCCCGCGGCGGCCAAGGCCCGTGATGCAATCCTCAGAGCGTCTGCATGGAGCGTCGTGTAGTCCGTTGCGCTATTGACGCGCAGCCGTTCGGTGCAACGGGGGCATTCTTGCCATCGGGAGGTCGGGCACTCGTCTCCGCCGATGTGAACGAGGTCTCCCGAAAACACTTCGGCAACCTCTGAAAATATCGACTCCAGGAACCGATGGACCTCGACGTTTCCGACGCACAGAACATCCTCGAATATGCCGAAGCGCCGGGGGACGGCGAGTTCAGTTCTCCGGCAGCTCAGATTGGGATAAGCAGCAAGAGCGGCTCGCACGTGACCGGGGATATCGATCTCAGGGACGATTCGGATGCCGCGCACGCGCGCATAACGGTCGATCTCCTGCATCTCCCCCTGGCTGTAGTAGCCGCCTTCCCGGGCGTAGTTCGCCGTATTGTCGTCACGCCAGGCCCCGATTTCGGTAAGCCGCGGGTACGTCCGCGACTCGAATCGCCACCCTTGGTCGTCGGTCAGGTGCCAATGGAATACGTTCAAGCGGTGGAGCGCGGCAAGATCGATGAACCGCTTGAGCACCGGCAGGGGGAAGAATTGGCGCGCGGAATCCACCATCACCCCGCGCCAGACGTGTCGTGGCCCATCGGAAATCCGAGCCGCCGGTAGGTCTCGCGAGCCGGATGCGTTAGCTTCAGCAGCAGGCTCGGTGTGTTCGGCATTGGCCGCTTTCTTCCGCGTTGCTCCGGCGGCGACGATACCGGCGGCCAAAATCCAGGCAGCAGACGCTGCGCCTTCAGTTCCGTGCTCACTGTCGACCTGTACCTCGATGGGGCCGTCGGGGGGAATCTCCATAGAGTAGTAGTCTGACTGGAGCGCGCGGTGCCGGAGACGGATGTGGGCTTCGGAGGCGCGTGAAACGGGACGAATGGGGTAGCCGACAAAATCCATTGCCGCCTGGAGCGCAGCAAGGGAGCCTTCGGTCTCCGCGTGGCAGCGAAAGACTTCCGGCAGACGGAAGCGGCCTTCGGCAGTTTCGACTCTACGAGGGCGGGGTACCAGCATGTTCCAGTCCATGAGCTAATCACCTCATTACTTGAGTATTGTGCAGGGAATCCAAACGGCTGCTGCAACCGTCCGGCTACCTCCGTCGGGCGAGGCGGCCGCTACAAGGTACGACCTCTCCGCCTCTCCGGCGGAGTAATTTGGTTGAGGTGCCTCAGATACATCGGAGGCAGCCACATCGAGTACGAAATGAATTAGTACATTCGATGAACGAAAAATACGACGATCTTGCCGGCCTGTCAATCAGAGTTGGTTGACAGGATAAGAAGGGTGTTGTAATCTACTTCGGTTAGGTCACTGAACTAATCTAAGCCCGCACGGGATGGCGCAGCGGTGCGCCTTGTTACTCCCGGCAACCGGCGGGACGGTGAGGCCGAGCAAATACGGCTCGAGGCGCGGGGGCGCGCCGCGCAGGGATGGAGCAAGGAGCGGTGCAATGAGATACGGCTACTTCGACGCCCGAAACCGTGAGTACGTTATCGAACGGCCGACGATTCCGGTGTCTTGGACGAATTACCTCGGTGTCGAGGAGCTGTGTACGGTCATCTCACACCATGGTGGCGGGTATTCTTTCTATCGGAACGCGCAGGATCACCGGGTCACCCGCTTCCGGGCGAACGCGGTCCCGATGGATCGGCCTGGGCGCTACATCTACTTACGTGACGAGGAGAGTGGCGAGTATTGGTCTGTATCGTGGCAGCCGGTGGGCCGGGACCTGGGCGAGGTCTACCACCGGTGCCGGCACGGGCTGTCATATACGGTCTTCTCCGCTTCGCGCGGCGGTGTGGAAGCGGAGCAGCGAGTGTTTATACCGCGCGGCGATGCCGTGGAGCTCTGGGATACTTGTCTCAAGAATACCGGAGACACAACGCAAGTTCTGAGCTTGTTCGCCTACGTCGAGTTTTCCTTCCATCATGTGGATATCGATAATCAGAACTTCCAGATGAGTCTCTATGCAGCCGGGTCGGATTTCGCCGACGGGGTTATCGAGTACGATTTCCATTACGAGCCGGGGATGTTTCATTACTTCACGGCCAGTTTTGAGCCTGACGGATACGACTGCGTGCGCGATCTGTTCATTGGACCGTATCGGAGCGAGAGCAATCCCGTAGCCGTTGAGAAGGGCGAGTGCGGCGGTAGCTCGGAGCTCGGGGGCAATCACTGCGGGGCGCTACACAAGCGGGTTCGGCTCGAGCCGGGAGAAGAGCTCCGGTTCGTGGTTATGCTCGGGGTGGGATCGCGAGAGGTCGGACGGCGGATGCGGCGAAAGTACGGCGATCCGGTGGTGGTCGACCGGGCGTTCCAGGATCTCCGTGAGTATTGGGAACGAAAGCTCGCCTCGTTCCAGTGTAGAACTCCTCATAGTGGCTTCGACACGATGATCAACACTTGGACGCCGTACCAGGCAGAGACCTGCGTCGTGTGGTCTCGCTTTGCTTCGTTCATCGAGGTAGGGGGGAGAACCGGGTTGGGCTACCGGGATACGGCCCAGGACGTCATGAACGTGCCGCACTTGAACCGTGGCAGAGTTCGCACGCGCCTCATTGAGCTTCTTCGTGCTCAGACATCGACCGGCTACGGCTTGCATCTCTTTGATCCGGAAGCCTTAGATCCGGGCCGGCCGCTGGAAGAGTCCTTTGTATCCCCGACCGTAGTGCCCGGATCGGCACCACGCGAAGTCGTTCACGGACTCGAGGACGCGTGCTCGGACGATACGCTCTGGCTGGTGCCCTCAGTGTGTGAATACGTAAAGGAGACTGGCGACGGTGGGTTTTTCGAACTCCCGGTGCGCTTTGCCGACGGGGGCGAAGCCTCTGTGTACGAGCACCTCAAACGGGCCGTCGACTTCTCCGCGGAGCAGGTGGGGCGGAACGGCATCTGCAAGGGACTAAGAGCAGACTGGAACGACTGCCTCAATCTCGGCGGCGGAGAGAGTGCCATGGTTTCGTTCTTGCACTACTGGGCTCTTCAGAGCCTCATCGAGGCAGCCGAGTTCTTGGGGCGCGAGCACGATGCGACGGCGTACCGCGCCATGGCGGAGCGGGTTCGCCGGGTATGTGAGGCGCACCTGTGGGACGGCGAATGGTACTTGCGAGGAATAACAGAGACCGGGCGATATATTGGCTCGCACGAGTGCCCGGAAGGGAAGATCCATCTGGAGTCGAACGCGTTGGCGGTGCTCTCCGGTGCCGCGTCCTCCGAGCGTGCCCGATGTTGCATGGATGCCGTATACCGCTACCTCTTTTCTGAACACGGCCTCCATCTGGTATGGCCGTGCTTCTCTCAGCCCGATGACGAAGTCGGATTCGTCACCCGCGTATACCCCGGCATCAAAGAAAACGGATCGATATTCAGCCACCCGAATCCGTGGGCTGTGGTTGCCGAATGTCGAATGGGCCGGGGTCTGCGCGCCATGGAGCTCTTTGATGCGCTCCTCCCGTGTAACTACAACGATCGTGCCGAAGTGCGCCAGGCCGAGCCGTACTCGTATTGTCAGTTTGTTATGGGCAGAGATCACGCGGCGCACGGACGCGCTCGCCATCCGTGGTTGACCGGGAGTGCCGGATGGGCCTACGCAGCGGCGACGCATTGGATTCTTGGCATTCGTCCAGGTTATCACAGTCTCACGGTCGACCCGTGTATTCCGCCCCGCTGGCGCGGTTTCGAGGTGCAGCGACAGTGGCGCGGTGCCACCTATAGGATTCGGATAGAGAATCCGCACGGGGTGGAGAAGGGGGTGGAGTCCATCACAATCGATGGGGAACGGGTGGAAGGTCAAATCCCGGTGCCCTCAGGCAAGCGTACGGAGTACCGGGTCACTGTTGTGATGGGATAAGCAGTGTGTAAGCGGGCGGATCGGCTTCAGTCCGGTACAGCCCGCCCTTTCGGCATCTGGCGGGCAATATCGTGAAGCCGTGCAAAAGATTTTTGTTGACAGTATCCCGAACGTGCGGTAGGATGGTCTTAGATTCGGTCACTGAACTAATTTATGTACGGCAGTGACTACAAGTGGCTTTTGGCGGACAAGAGCGTGGGCGCTTCGGCATACGCGCCCCAACTAGATCGTGCAGCGAGAGAGGAAAGCGCATGGAGCGGACGGCAACGAATCAAGACTTTCAGAAGCGCCATAATCGGGCTCTGGTTCTTCAGACGATCAGGCAACGTGGAGCTGTGAGCC
>PWGF01000014.1 GCA_003554375.1 Spirochaetaceae bacterium | reverse complement strand
GTTGTGTTCGTTGTGTTCGTTGTGTTCGTTGTGTTCGTTGTGTTCGTTGTGTTCGTTGTGTTGCTCGTCATGCTGTCGCCGTCGCATACGTCCTCCCTGGAATGAGTAGTACAACAAACGCGGTGGCGTTTCCAATCGCCGCGAGGAGGCAGCTCGCGACAATTCCTAAAACCGGGGCAATGATGACCCCCGCTACGATTGCGCCAATGCAAGATCCGATGAGCTCTAAGCCGTAGACGATGCCGGTGGCGCGCTCGGCGCGGCGGTGGAACGCCAGACAGCAGCTTGTGGCAAGCGGGAAATCGACGCCGTTCAGCGCTCCGGCCAAAATCGTGAGCGCGAAGAAGAGCACAAAGATGAGATACGGTGACTCCAGCCCTGCCACCTGGGGAAGAAGCAGCGCGATCAGAACGGCGAAGACGGCGATTGCCAGCTGCACTGTACGGAGTGTCCGTACGTCCGACTTCTTCCGTACCAAGCGGTGGGTGCCGGCGGTTCCCAACGCCAGACCTGCCATGAAGCCCGCGGTGATGAGGCCGATCATCTCGTACACGAAACCGTATACGTTTTGGAACGAGAAGAGGAGGGATACCTGGAGGGTCATCGTGGACAGGCCGGTGGTAAATACGGCAAAAAGCACGGCGAAGCGACGTGCCGGATCGGAAGCTTCCGGCGGCTGTTGCGCTCGGCGGCCGGCCACCCGGAGCAGGCTGGGGACCGCAACTGCAAGCGCGACAAGGGGGACGATCCACCATGGCTCGACAGTGAGAATGCCCCGGAAGATACCGGCGTGCTCGGCTCGCGTGAGGAGGTTCCAGAACGCCAGGGAATGGACGTACCCGATCGGTCGGAGATCGGAGTTGATGAAGTAGCGCTCGTTTACCGGCGGAAACTCCGCCTCGCGCCGGATGAGCTCCGAGAGCGGCTCAGGGGTCAGCGGCGGGGCTTCGGGGAGCCGGAGATGTGCGTCGGGGCTACGGCCATGGGTGCGGATGCTCCAATTGACGCGGCGAAGCTGGTCCTGTTCCAGAAGAAGCTGGTACTGCCCGGGCGAGAAACCGGGCGCCTGGATCCCTCGCGCTTCGTACCGGGCTCTCAGAATCGAGGGGTCGTAGGAGGTAAGGCCCGGCTCAGTGGCGGCGAAGAAGTGCAAGTGACGCTCTCCCGCAGGGAGAACGTCGGGGAAGACGGTTCGCAGGGTGTGGTAGATGGTGGCGTTCCGGTTCCGTACGGGGCTACTGCGCAGGTCAGGCGTAGAGGTGGCCCCGATTGCAAGCACTCCTTCCGGAGCAAGAATCCCTCGAGCCTCCTGGAAGAACTCCTTCGTGTAGTAGCGGTTGAGGGCCGCAGTCGTCGGATCGGGGCCGTCCACGATGATCAGGTCATACTCCTCCGAAGCCCGTTTCACGAAGAATCTGCCGTCGCCGTGGATAAGCCGAACGTCATCGCGGTCCAGCGGTGCGACGGTCTCATCCGAAAGATGCGTGCGTGCCGCTTCCGTCACGACCGGATCAAGCTCCACGTAGTCCACGTGCTCGACGGGGTGCCGGACGATCTCACGGAGCATACCGCGGAGCCCCCCTCCGATGAGGAGGACGCGCTTTGGGCTCGGATGCTGTACCATGGCGAGGTGGGCGGCGGCTACTGCCTCGTGCTCTTCGTACGGGGATGGGGAGGGCGAGGGGTTTCCCGGTCGGCCGGCGGCGGAGAAGAGGAGGTTACCACTCTGGAAGAAGCTCCGTTGATCCTCCCGGCCGGCGACGGAGACCGTTCCGTGCCGCGACTGGTACACGGAAAGGAGCTCGTGCCGGGGATAGAAATGGCTCCACTGTTGCTCGTACGCCCATTGGTCAACGGATTCCAGGAACGGAATCAAGACGAACGCAAGAGCCAACAGTGCCGGCAGCAGCCGATGCCCCCAGCGTCGAGGTCGCGTAGTCGGAACACGGGAAGACCATGTCGCGGGAAGTGCCGCAAGCCCCATTGCAATCCCCGCGGCTACCGCGATCTGAAAGGAGTTGAGGAGGTGCACGAGCGCCAGGCTGAACAGCATGCCGCCTACGGTATGCCCGAGAGCCTCACCGATGTAGGTTTTCCCAGCGCCTGCGGTATCAACGGCCTGATCCGCCCGGCGCCAGATGCGAGCGAGCACGACGAATTGGACCCCCAGAAGGAGCCCGACCGGCGCCGTCACCGCAAACGCTGAACCCACGATGTCGGCGACCGAGAGATACGCTCCCGGCTGCACCGGAAAGAGCCCTCGGAGCAGACGGATGGCGACGATCGAAGCCGGGAGAACGACAAGGACCGAAGCGGAGATAATCCTCAGGAGCGAACGCTCCTCAACGTCGTCTCCAATGCGGCCGGCAATGCGGCTCCCAATCCCAACCCAAACCATCCATGCACCCAGGATGACGCCGAACGAGAGCTCGTTCCCGTGGAAAACCATCATGAGCTCGCGTAGGAGAACCACCTGCCCGATCTGGCAAACGGCACCCAGGCATAGCACGGACGGTAGGTGAGCTGGAATCCGCCGCATCGGAACACCTCAGCTGCTCAGAGAATCGTGCTTTCAGTATCGTACCATGATGCTTGCGGGATTTGGAGGGGTCACAGGAGCCAGGGCAGAGCACTACATTGAAGTCGGCACTGCGCATGGGCCGGCACGGAGGCGTCGCCCGGCGGGGTGGCTGAAGGGGGCGTCGGAG
>PWGF01000496.1 GCA_003554375.1 Spirochaetaceae bacterium | reverse complement strand
CCTGGTATCCGACCGCCGCCTGCACCAACTCCTCTGCCCGCTCGAGCTCATCTTCACTCACCGGGATATACTCCCGAGAAATGCTCCCGTCCGGCTGCCTTACGAGCCTTCCCTCTTCATCATACTCTCTTTGCCAGCGGCCGTCCAACGCAACGCCCACGCTGATGCGCGCGACGCGCGGAGCACCCTTTTCGGTAGTAACGGTTCGGTTGAGCTCGAAGTTCTGTTCCTGCTCGCTCCGGCTGTAGCGCCCTACCACGCCGGCTCGGTCCAGGTACTCGGGCGGCGTTTGTCCTTCTTGACCCGGAGGCCCTTCCGGGTTGAAGCCGGTTCCCTCGAACTCCTCAATGAAGTCGCGGGTGGAGCGCGGGATATTCAGCACGTGTTCCGAGTCGTCGAACGGAGTGCGGGGATCGTCCGGTCTGATTTCGATTGGGCTGAACTCCTCGATCTCCCGGTCGTACTTTCCGTGGTCCAGATCTACGTCGATATTGGCTACCCGGACACGATCCTCACCCCAGACCCCGGAGAGCGCGCTCCGAATCGTCTGGATGTACTGCCGCTCCAAATTGCGCTCGAGCTCGAGCTCGCGCCGCCGCAGGTCGACCTCGTCGAACGCCGTAAGCCGGTCGAATTCGTTCAACACCACGCCCGACGGATCGTTGATCGTGATATTGTCGCGCTCCAGCCCGTCGACGGCCAGCATGACCAGGCGCTCGATCCCCTCAATGCGCCGACGATCCTCGCGCAGGTCACTGCCCGGCCGAGGGGAGATTATCACGCTGGCGGTTACCGGGTCCTGTTCTTCGGTAAACAAGGCGTCATCCGGTATTGCCAGGTTCCCCCGAGCCCAGTCGACATCGCGGAGCGCAGAAATGTGTTGCTCCACCGACTGGGTCAGTGCTCTCCGGAAGTTAACGTCGCGTTCGAAATCGGTGTCGGTCCACCGCTCGACGTCGAATATCTCCCAAGGGTCGGTACGCTCGGGAATCAGGTCTTCCCGAACCAGAACCGCGCGAGCGCGGCGAGCCGTCTGCTGGTCTTCCGCGTAGATGACGTCGTCGGGACCGACGGTGAACGGGATGCTCTCGGCATCGAGTCGTTGGGTTATACGGTCGAGTTGCTCAGGTTCTTCCACCGGCCGCGTAAGAACGGGTACGCGAGCCGGCGCAGCGCTCACCGTAATGAGCGTAACAAGCCCGATCGCGGCTGCTCCAACAATCGCGACAAATAATACCTTCTGAACCGTAGTCCATTTGGACCACAAGCCCGTGAGCTGCTCGCGCAGCTTCTGTAGCCACTCCTTCATAATCCCCTCCCAAGGTGTGCAGCGCTTAGGCTGCGCGCCCGTCGCAAGCGTGCTGCAGCTGCCTGCGACGCGCGGGTGCGGCTATGCCCTTACCGAACGGTTGTTATGTCTCGATACGCCTGGATCACGCGATCCACGACGTTCTGCGTCAGCTGCAGTGCCATTGAGGCTTCACTTGCAGCAATCGTTACGTCGTGAGGATGCACGCTGTCCGGCTCCACGACGGACTGTACGGCCAGCTCCTGATGCCGGCTATCCAGACGGCTTACTTCGTCGAGGCCGTCAAGCACCATGCGGCCGAAGCTCGGGTCTTCCGGCTGCTTGGCCTGCTCCGGCCGTCCGGCAGCACCAAAGTGCGCTTCATGCGTCCGCGCCAGTCCCATGGCGCCGGCGCCGCCCTCCGATATTCCTCCGTATGGCATCATACGTTATCCCCTCCCGATTTCCAGTGCGCGTTGGAACATTGTCCGCGCGCCGTCGATTACTCGTGTATTGGCCTCATAGCTCCGCGATGCCGAAATGAGGTCCACCATTTCGTCCACCACATTGACATTCGGCATCTCGACGTAGCCTTCCCGTTCGCCACTTTGAATGGCATCCGGGTGTGTAGGATCGTACACCAGCCTGGGCTCGCTGTCTCGATCCTCCTCGATAGATGTGATGCGCACGCCCTGGCCCACGCCCTCGTCCAGAGCTTTCGGAAGAAACTGGCTCTTCCAGTACGGCTGATCCACGCGTGGCTCGAATACCACCCGACTGCGCCGAAACGGGCCACCTTCGGTCGTTCGCGTTGTGTTGGCATTGGCGATGTTGTTGGCGATCACGTCTTGCCGCGTACGCTGAGCCGTTAAGCCGGTCGCCGCGGTGTTAATTGTCGAAAACATGCCCATGGTCCTTCACCTCTACCGATCTACTCGCAATCTAATCGTCCCCCACTTCACCGGAACCGCCACTCTACGCCATAGCAATATTGAGGCGCTGGAACTGTTGATTCACCGATTCAGTCATCATCTGATACGAGAGCATGTTATTGAGCATATTCATCGTCTCGACCTCGATGTCTACGTTGTTCTCGTTGTTCTTCGCCTGCGTCTGCCAGTCCAGTACGCGCCTTGGCTCCACTTCCCGGTAGTCCGGAACCTGGTGAAACTCCCGATGCCCTTCGTGGGTCCGAGCGGCCTGAAACCGGTGAGGAGCAGCTTGCTCAGCCTCCAAAGCCCGCTTCAGCGAAGACTCGAAGTTAACCTGGCTGCGGCGGAACCCGGGCGTATCCACGTTCGCGATATTGTTGGCAATAACACTCTGGCGCAGCATGCTCGCGTCCATGCTCCGGTGGAGTATATCGAGGTTTCTGCCCCAGCTGGTTCCCTGAAACATACGAACCCTCCAGCGTTTATCAT
>PWGF01000186.1 GCA_003554375.1 Spirochaetaceae bacterium | reverse complement strand
AGTACCTGACCTGCTACTTCATCGCGGCCCACCCGGGATGCACCATGGAAGACATGCGGCGCCTGAAAGCATTCGCGAAAAAAACGCTCCGGTTCGCGCCGGAGCAGGTGCAGGTGTTCACGCCAACGCCTGCCACGTTTTCAACATTGATGTATTATACGGGACTGGATTGCGAGACAAAAAAGCCTGTTTATGTTGAAAAAGACCCGAAAAAGCGGGAACAACAGAAGCAGGTGGTGGTGGCGCGCACCGGGTGATGGAGGGGCGGGAAATGTTTCGTTCCACGCGGGAGCGTGGGAACGATGAAATGGCTTGGCGTCCGGTTCGTTCCACGCGGGAGCGTGGAACGATAGGCCCGTGGGAACGATACCCGGCAATATGCCAGACGATAAGCTAATGCGCAGGCCAGGGGGTATTCCCCTTACCAGTAATACCGCGGGTGCCGCCAATGGTAAAAATGCGGATCCGGCCACCGATAATAAGTATCATAGTAATAATAACGTCCCGGCCATTCCGGTTTATCCCACAGAAATATCTCGCGGGCACCCAGCAGGGGTACTGTAAGCGTGTAATCATTGATTCGGACAGCCTCCTCGCCGATGACAGTCCCGGCCACGGTGATTTTCCGGCCCCTTTCGTAAACCGCGGGATCCAAAAACCCGTCATAAACCACCGTAAACCGGCCCTTGCTCAGATCGCTCGACTTGGGCTCGTCACGCGTTGTAAGGGGCGCCTGGAGCACCAACAGCCTTGTTTCCGCTTCGAGATTGCGGGTTTCAAGCACATAGCCGCCAATAATAACCGTTTCTCCCGCATATTCCGAAGGGGCCTGCTTAATTGATTCAAACCGGAGATCTCTGTCCGCCTCCCGCAGAACGTCCTTCGACATCACGGAACACCCCGCCAGAATAATTCCTGCGACCCCGAACAGCAGGAGGGCGGTAACACGACCGAAGCTTACGACTCGTTTTTTCATGGCAGTCATTCTCCAACCAAATATATTTCATTTTAACCCTGCGGACCCGGCTGCCGCAGCCAGTGCCGTGTTTCCGGCATGAAATGGGCCAGACCTTCCAGCACGCCCGCCGCATAATTGCCGTTCATGCCCAGGAATTCGCCCTTTGCCAGGTAAAGCCGGTCATCCGTTTTTTTCCGGGATGATTCCGCCACTGCCTGACTGCGGACCTCGTCGGACGCGTTTTTCACGAGCACGGCGTTGAACCCGCTGGTGAGTGCCGGCAGGTCGTTTCCGGAATCGCCCGCAAAAATCACCCGGGACTTGTCCAACCCATATTTCCCGGCGATATGGGAGATGGCATCCACCTTGGTTGCGCCCGCCGGAACGATATCCACAAGACCGACACCGGCCATTTCATCCATGCTCGTAATGACGCTTGCGCGAATGCCCCGCCGTTCCAGGTGCCGATGAATATTTGCCGCCAGCTCGCCCATGTCGACACCGGAATCCACATAAAAACTGAGCTTGAAGTCTTTTTGTTTTTCCGGCTCCTGAATGCGCAGCACGTCAAAATCCGCCAGCATTGTTAACATATCGGGATTTTTTTTGCCTTGCCAGTCCGCGGAGATGATTTCCTGCCAACCCTTCCATGGGGTAAATACCGGATCCGCCGCGGTGCCGCTCACATCGAATATGGCCGTACCCACGTCGCCCACGGCAATCTTCGGCAGCGGTAAGTTCCATTCCCTCAAGGCTTGGGTTATAAGCGCTTCGTCACGTCCGGTGACGTACACCAGCATTAATTCCGGCCGTCTTGCCACACGGTGCAGCAACGTCCTGGCATCCGGAGACTCCGCTGCGTGTCCATTGGGTATAATCGTCCGGTCAAGATCGCTGCATAATAGTATTTTATCGCTGTTTTGCACCAACCGAACCTCCTCGCCGCGCTTCAGCAGAAAACATTACCCTTGACGACTTCGTAAAAAGTCCAATATCTGCGTTACGCGCGATTCCCGAAGAATATCACGTACACTTAAGTACGCTCAATTCTTCGAAAATCGCGCAAGCCTTGATCTTGGCCTTTTTACAAAGTCGTCCGGTCGCGACTTTTTACGAGACTATCAACCGTTACTTATATAATTATACATCGCGCATCGGCTTTCAAGTACCCAAAGATGACGACTTCGTAAAAGGTCGTCAAAAATCGTTTCCGGGAAAAACGTATTGACAAGTCCTTTTTGAAACCCTATTTTACTTTTGCGCATATACTCAAATATCGGATCGATCGTCTTGCATAAAAAACATATCAAACGGTTTCAAGGAGAGAAAATGGACACACTGATTGCTGTACCCTCTGCCGCGCCCGGAGGACTGGCGGCGCCGATGGGGGAACATTTCGGGCACTGCGACCTTTACACCCTCGTTTCATTGTCAGACGGCGATATTACCAGCGTTGAGGTCATTCCCAACATCCCGCACGAACAGGGCGGCTGCATGGCCCCCGTTCGATACCTTGCAGGCAAGGGCGTCCATAAGCTGATCGCCGGCGGCATGGGTATGCGCCCCCTCATGGGCTTCAACGAAGTGGGCATCGAGGTCTATTACGGCAGCGGCGCCGGTGCGGTTGGAGACGCTGTCAATGCATTTATACAGGGAGCGCTTCAACCGTTTCAGGTGTCCCACACCTGCGGTGCCAAAGACCCCTCGCACCAGTGCGGCGGACATTAAAACCGCATTAATCCTCCTGATCGCTT
>PWGF01000183.1 GCA_003554375.1 Spirochaetaceae bacterium | reverse complement strand
GGAGAGGATTGAGGCGGCCAGGGCGGAATTGGGTTGACAAGTATGGATAAATTTACTACAGATAAATTGCCGGATCGAGCTTTGAAGTGGCGCTCAAGGCTTGTGGTGGTCTGGCGAATAACAAAAAGGAATTAAGAATGGGGAATCAGTTTTGCGAAATTAATGACCGGTATTTTTTGATAGTGGACGCCCTTTTTCCTTTTGGGTGTCGCCGCACCGTTTCCATTCGGGGCGTTCACTTTCAAAGAGTATCGGTTTTTTTATGGGGTGAATAAATGGAACGAGAGCCGAACGAAGATTATCGAAACAAGACGTATCCTTGCTCAAATTGTGGCGTAAATATTGTAGCTGCGCCAAAACAAAATGAGTTGATACACGAAATTCACGGGTACAAACTCTACTGTATGGATTGCGGAAAATTTGTAGCATGGTCGGGGTATAAAAAACCAATAGTAAAAAAGGGTGAGCGACAATTTTCGAGCCAATGGTCGGCAAAAAGGGCTGGGATAAATTATTGCCAGGCGTGCATGAGAGATACGGATAACCTTGGCAATTATGAGCAAATAGAAACCCACCATATTGTTCAGATATGTGATGGCGGTGAAGATGAATTGAGCAATCTCATGTTTCTTTGCACCGCATGTCACAACCTCATCCACCACCAGAGAACATATTTAAACCGGCACACCAAAAAACACCGCGAAGCATACAAGGCTTTAATGCTTGCCAAAAAACACGAACCATCTTTGTATAAACAAGTTGTAACCCTATATAAAAAGGCAGTGGCTGACAATGGGAAATCCAATACTTGAGCAGGCGTTAAAATACGCTGCTTTCGGGTGGCGGTTGCATCCCTGCAGAAAAGATAAGCGTCCTATTCTTGGAGAATGGCAGAACCGGGCAACCGATGACGCCGAACAGATATGTAAATGGTGGGGTGAATATCCCGATGCCTCAATAGGTTTAGCTTGTGGCCCAGCGTCAAAAGTTTGGGCGCTTGATATAGACCTTCCTGATGGGCCAGAAGCATTAAAAAGCCTTGAAAAAAAATACGGGTCGTTACCGACCACAGCTGAGCAAATAACAGGCTCAGGTGGTAGGCAAATATTATTTAATTATAATGGCACAGACATACGTAATTCTGCGAGAAAGGTTGGCCCTGGAATAGATGTAAGGGGCGATGGTGGGTATATAATAATACCCCCATCCGGGCACCCTTCGGGCGGCTATTATGAGTGGGTGCGAAGATCAAGACCTAAAGACGCGCCAGGTTGGCTGGTTGATCTTGTAAAAACCAAACCAGAACCGGCGCACGAATATTTTAACGGGGTGTCCGGTTATTACGGACAAAAGGCTCTTGCTGATGAAATTGTAAAGCTGTCTGTTGCTGGGAAAGGTACAAGGAATGACACGCTTAACAAGTCCGCATTTCGAATGGGCAACCTTATTGGCGGCGGTGAGCTTGAGCAGGATCACGTTTATCATTCATTACTTGCTATTGCTTCAACAATAGGGCTAAACCGTACAGAAGCTAAAAAGACAATAGAAAGTGGGTTGCAGGGTGGCATAAAGTACCCAAGAACTGCCCCTGAAAAAACAGATATTAGGTATGACATATCTATTGATCAGCAAAATCAGCAAAATCAGCAAAATGATATTCAATCAGCAACAATCAGCATTGATCAGCAAAAATCAGCATCAATCAGCAACCAATCAGCAGAAATAAGCAAGGAGCCGCCGCACAATTTAAAAGCTGCTATATATGAATTTATAAAAAATTCAACAGGTTCATTCACGACAAGGGATATTGATAACGAGCTTGGGTTGTCCACAAGAAGAGAAAAAAATGCTCGCTCATCAGCCCTATATACATATAGAGAAAGTTCATTAATAAAGAAAGACAAGAAAACCGCTGGAAAATACCATATAATCGACTCCTCTATAGAGTGGATAGATATAGAAAGCACAAAAGAAGATGAGTTCGCGCTCGCACTTCCATTCAACCTCCATGAATATATCACAATACCCACCAAAGCTATAATCGCGTTGGCAGGAACGTTTAACGCCGGGAAAACTGCCTTTCTGCTTAATACCATGAGGCTTAATTTTCATCAAAAATATGATATTTTATACCTCATGTCTGAAATGGGGCCAGCAGAATTTAAATCACGCATTATGTCTTTTAAAGACCCTATATCGAAATGGAAAAAAATAAAAGCTGCCAGCAAAAGTTATGATTTTGACGGCGCAATACAGCATTATAATCCTGACGGGTTGACCGTAATCGACTTCCTGGAAGAAGTGGACGGAGAATATTTTAAAATAGCATCCAGCATGAGGGATATATACGACAGCCTTGGCAGCGGCGTTGCGTTTATGTCGATACAAAAAAAATCAGATTCAGAATACGCGCGTGGCGGCCAGGCTACAATGGAAAAACCTCGCCTTGTTATGACGCTTGATTATCTCGCATCGCAAGAGCAATCTATTGTCTGTGCGCTTAAATTAACCAAGGTAAAAAGCTTTAAGGGTAAAAATTTACAAGGACACGAATTGCATTTCCGGCTAACCCGTGGATCGAATATGGAAGTTCTGATGGATTGGACACCATCGAGCAAAGTCAATAGAAAGCAACTTGCAACACAATATGAAACAGAGCGGGATGATTTAAGTTGCCAGGATTTTGTTTTTAAAACAATAGAAGGACAAACAGTTG
>PWGF01000031.1 GCA_003554375.1 Spirochaetaceae bacterium | reverse complement strand
GTAGAAGCAGTTCCCGCCGAGCACGAAGTAACGCTCCAGCAGCTTTCGGAGATCCTCGGTGGCGCGCAACGACTTCTGTTGTTTGGCCCAATGGAGAAGTGCTTCAGCCATGAGGGAAGGCTGCTCGTACAGCTCGGTGAATACCGGGTCCAACTCCTCTGCTGTTTCCGCCATGGCCGCCGCAAAGGTTGCTCGCGAAAGAAACGCCGTCTTTCGATTCCGTGCGCCCGCTCGAATGTGCTGTTGCATCATCTTGGCATAGCGCTCATACAGCACGGTTCTGAGTTGATCCATGCGGTCTAAGAAAACCGGAAACAGATTCGTCCGGTGTATGAGCCCGTTTTTCACCGGAACCACTGTCGGGAGTTTCCGCGTCGATCCGCTGGGGGCCTCCGCGTACTCATAGTAGAACCGGCTCCGAAACTCCTCGAAGGATTCTCCGTACTTATCACGATACTGTCCGAGAATCTGATCCGCGCGGCTCTGAGGAACCAAAGGCGGTCGATGATCCGCGATGTGGCGTGCCACCGCGTCGAGATCGCGGTAGCGTTCCTGTTCCGCCGCCTTTCGAAGCTTGAGCTCTTCCAGTTGAGCGTCTACGAACGCCAACAGAAGATCCGCCGTCTGGAAGAACTCATGCTTAACCGGTATTCCGCGCTGTGCCTCCAGCTCTTCCCGATGATGAAGGACTTGACGAGTAAGCGTGTACCAGAAGCGTGGATCACGTCCCTTGATCCGCTCCTGTAGCTCCGTCAAGCTTGTTCCCATGATCCTGGCTACACCGGTCAACAGCTTCCGGTTCTCGAGTGCGTGGCGAATACGACTGATGGCGAGCGCGATGAATGGGTGGACGCGTTCGGTTGTAACGAGGAGGGCGTCTCTTTCAAGAGTGTCCACGCGAAATATGGCCGGCTCCTGCTCTGTGAACAATCGGACAAGCTCGGTACGAGGCACGTTCGTGGTGTAGCCCTCCGGAACCGGGGTTTCGCGCTGTTGGAACGTGGATACGAGCGGAAGCGGGTTGACCGGATCCTCGCGGGCTTCCTGGAACAACTCGTTCACGAGGGGCGCGTAGAAACGCGAGTCCCCTTCACCGGTGAGCACAATCGCATCCGGACGGCGCTTTCCGTCGCTGAACCTCGTCGTGATCAGGCCGATCCGAGCTTGGCGGAGTTTCCGGCCAAGGCGCGTCAGCTCGGCTTCCACGTCGGCGCCGTGGACGCTGATGCTCTGAGCGAAGCGCCGGTAAGGGATGCGAGGTTTCCAGGCGTCGCAGAGGCTGTGGAAAAGCTTCCGCTCGTTGGGCGTGAAGCTTCCGACTCCGCTTATGAACTCATCCCGGCGCACCGGATCCAACGCGACGTAGGAAGGCTCGCTCTGTGGACGATCCTTGGTGCTCATGTACCGCGTACCCTGCACTTGACGGTGGCTCGACACGAATAGCCATATCGGACGATCCACGTCACTAACTATGCGGATCTACCAAATTCTCGGTCCCAGCTCCGTGTGCATTATAGCAGAGGATCCGTGTTGCGCACACTCTTTTTCGATTGCCGGCGGCGGGCATCTTTGATTGTGGGCTCTTGCCTCGTTTGCCTGCTCCGCTTCATATTTGCGTCGGAGGGTACTGTGTCGTACGAGCCCCGTCTACTGAGCCTCGAAGGACCAGCATATGCGGTCGTGGCCTCGCCGGAAAACGATAGCGTTTCCGTCGGATGCAAGGACGGGTCAATTCGTCTGTGGCGCATCGGCTACTGGAGGCCTTGTGGACGGTTCGACGGCCACCGGGGTCGGGTGAACTGCTTGGACATGAACCCGGCCGGATCTCGGCTTGTCTCCGGAGGTGCCGACCGGCGGTGTTTGGTGTGGACCTATCCGGAGGGCGCTCTCATATCGGAGTTCACCGGACACAAGAGACAAGTGGTAGATGTTGCCTTCTCACCCGACGGCATGCATGTCGCCAGTGTGAGCCGTGATGCCCGCCTCTGTTTCTGGAGCTCGGAGCTGGGATGGGAGTTGCACGGTGCCCAGGGACGTCGGAGCCCTGTTCATTCGATTGCGTTTGCTCCGACCGGGAACTATTTGATAGCGTGTACGGCGGGCGGTGAGATGGTGTTGTTGCGCACCCCGGACTTGGATCCGTTCCATGTGGTGCGCTATCCGGGAATGTCGGTCTACGAGCCGTCGTTCAGCCCGGACGGCAATCTTCTTGTTGCTGCCGGTTCGGAGCGCGAGTTGGTATTCTGGGAAACGGAGACGTGGACCGTGCGCTCTCGAATAGCCCTTGGACGGGGCGGTTATCACCCGCTTCGCTTCTCTCCGACCGGTGAGCTGGTGGCCGTTGGAGTCAAGCACGGGGTGTTGCTCATACAAAGCGAGGAAGGGACCGTTGTGGAGTTTCTTCCGGTCGGTGCCCGGGGGGTGCTCGCTGTAGACTTCTCCGCGGACGGTCAGTGGCTCATCACCTCGAGCTCGGATCGGAGCGTGAGGATCTGGCACCTCGGCGAGCTGGGGGTTGTTCAGGTGTAGGGATCGCCGCAGGAATTGTAGAGGCGTGCCGGGGAAGGTAGCTTGTCCGCACGGGCCGCGAAATCCGAAGAGTTCCCTACCCTTCGAAGCGGGAGGCGGCGATTGTGACACCACGGGGAATGCGCCCGCACGACACCTTCGCACAGAATCGGCTCGAACAGCTGTTCGCGGAGGCTCAGAGCGAGCAACT
>PWGF01000219.1 GCA_003554375.1 Spirochaetaceae bacterium | reverse complement strand
TACCACAGCCTGCGGCCCGACACTTTCGATGAGCAGTCCTTGTACTTTGTCCACCGCGCCGGTGTACTTTATCGGATCCGCCTCGTCTAAAGCCTGGGCGTACTTGGTCAGAAGCGTCACGGCTATCCTCCCCCCCGACCAGGTGCCTTTCGGCTCTTGCTCCGCCGGCTTTCGCCCGCCAGATCCGCGAACCCGCTCCCCTCGGATTCGGAAGAGTGCTTGGATTGTTGTGATATCGGAACCAACTCAAGGATTCTCTCCTCCAGCTCGCGCAGCTGGGAGGAGATCCGTGCATCGATCCGGCCGAAGTCAGTCTCGATGATGCACCCTCCCCGGTCGACGTTCGAATCCTCCAGTACAGTCACGTTGCCAACTCGCTCGATCCGCTCTGTGAAGTCCTTGGCGTGTTGGCTGGCGAGGTCCAGATCCTCCAGATTCACACGGATGGTAACGTCGCTGCGGCTCTTGAGCTTCCGTAGCGCCTCAATGACGTTGTTGATCACGATATTCTTCTGGTTCTCCGATATGACTTTGACAACCTTCCGTACCGCTTCCAGGACAAGGTAGATCACCTCGCCCTCCGCCTCTTCTACGATCTCGTTCCGCCGCTCGATCGCCTTGTTGAGTATGACGTGGACACGATCAATGAGTCGCTGAACTTCAGCTTCACCGCTCTCGAAGCCTTCCTGTCGGCCCTTCTGATAGCCCTCCGAGCGAGCATCCCGCTCGGTCTCTCCGGCTTTGTCCCGGGCTTCAGAGACGATTTGCTCGGCCTCCTTTTCCGCTTCCTCCTTGATACGCCGCGCCTCGGCCTCCGCCTGGCTCTTGATCGTCTGTGCGTGCTCGTTCTTCTGCTTCACCTCCTCGAAAGCGATATTCTCCGCTTCCTTGACGATCCGGTCGGCTTCTTCGCGAGCTTGCGAGATAAGCTGTTGCTTTTCCTGCTCCCATTCACGCCGGAACCGCTCAGCTTCCTCGCGCAACTCCTCCGGCGTAGGACCGACATGCTCGGGCTGCTCCTCCTCTTCCGGGGCACTCATCGGTTCCTCCTGCGATTCAGGCCCAGGGATGAATACCTTTGCAGGGGTTACTTGTACCTCGTCGGAGCGGAATACGTTCTTTGCCAATGGACTCCCCTCTTCCGTGTGTGCAGCAAGGTCATGTAGCACGCCGGGCGCATTGGGCCGTTTCCGGCGCCCGGCCGGCGCCTACACCACATGCCGAGATATGCCACCGAGTCTTATACGACCAGTTCGTCCTCACCGGCACGTGCAACCACGATCTCGCCCTGCTCCTCGAGCTTACGGATGATACTCACAATCTTCTGCTGGCTTTCCTCCACATCCTTCATGCGGATTGGCCCCATGTACTCCATATCTTCTTTGAGCAGCGTTCCGGCGCGCTTGGACATATTGCGGAAGATCTTGTCCTGTACCTCCGTATCCACCGCCTTGAGCGCCTTGGCAAGCTCCGAGGTGTCGACCTCTCGCAGCACCTTCTGGATGGCGCGATCGTCGAGCATAACGATGTCCTCGAATACGAACATGCGCTTCTTGATCTCCTCGGCAAGCTCGGGATCCTCTTCCTCCAAGCTCTCGATAATGGTCTTCTCCGTGGAACGGTCGACAAGGTTCAGGATCTCGACAATGCTGCCGACGCCCCCTGCCACCGTGTAGTCCTCACTGGAGAGCGTGGAGAGCTTCTTCTCCAACACACGCTCCACTTCACGCAGGACCTCCGGCGACGTTCGGTCCATCGTAGCAATCCGCTTGGCCACATCTGACTGCACGTCATGCGGCAAGCTCCCCAGAATGACGGAAGCCTTCTGTGGCTCGAGGTACGCCAGTATGAGAGCGATCGTCTGCGGATGCTCCTGCTGGATGAAGTTGAGGAGGTGTTGCGGATCCGTCCGTCGAATGAAATCGAACGGGCGCACCTGCAGACTCGACGTAAGGCGATTTATGATATCAACGGCTTTCTGACTGCCCAAGCTCTTCTCTAGGAGCTCCCGGGCATAGTCGATACCGCCGCTGGTAATGAAGTCCTGCGCCATCATGAGCTCTTGGAACTCCTGCAGGACCTTGTCCCGCTCCTCGGAATCCACGTGCTCCAGGCGAGCAATTTCAAAGGTCAGTGTCTCGATCTCGTCCTCTCGCAGGTGCTTGAAGATCTCGGATGAGATCTCGCTCCCGACCGTAACCAAAAAGATCGCGGCCTTCTGCCGTCCGGTCAGCTCACGCCGCTGACCAGGAGACTTCTTCTGTCCGCCTTTTCCACTCTTTCCGCCGGCTGGGGCGGTTGCGGCCGTACCGCCACTGCTCTGCTTGGCCATACCCTATTCCTCCGAGAGCCACGTTCGGATCAGCTGTGCAACCTCCTCAGGCTGCTCGCGCGCCATATTGACCGCACTCTCCTGCATCTCCATGCGGGCGCGCTCTTCCACGCTCATCTCGACCTCGGTGCCTTCTTCCTCCGCCGAACGGAGCGCCGCCTCCCGCATTGCCTGGTGCTGGCGTGCCAGCTCTTCCTCACGTTGCCTTCGTCGTCGTTCGAGCTCGCGAGAGACCAGACGGAAGATGATGAATATGACCAACAGGCTCGCTACGCCCAGCAAGCTGTACAGCACGATCTGCTGGATCTGCTCGCGGCGGCGGAACTCCTCGTCCTCACGCTCGAACTGCGCGGTCCGGTCGAACTGAATGTGCTGTACTCGTACCGAGT
>PWGF01000176.1 GCA_003554375.1 Spirochaetaceae bacterium | reverse complement strand
CGGAGATAGTGCCGGAGCGCCGTCCGATGACGATTACCGATCCTGCGCTCTTGGAGCGGATCGTGCGCGTGGAGGAGTCGCTGAGCCATCAGCGCGAGCTGATGAGCCAGGGATTCGCGGCGATGGAGAAGCGCTTCGAACAAGTCGACAAGCGCTTCGAACAGGTGGACAAGCGCTTTGAAGAGATGCGGGAAGACATGAATGCGCGATTCGAGGCGGTCGACAAGCGGTTTGAGGCGGTGGACCAGCGCTTCGAGTCGATGGACAAGCGTTTCGAGTCGATGGACAAGCGCTTTGAGGACATGCGGGAAGACATGAACAAGCGCTTCCAAGAGATGAGAACGGATATGGACGCTCGGTTCCGTACGACGAATCGCATGATCATGGCGTTCTTTGCGCTGGTGACGGTAATTACGACGGTGGTGCAGTTTGTGTGAGGGGCTTGCGTATTGTGGACGGGCTCTCCGTGCGTGGGAGAGCTGAGAAGCGGAGCCCGCTCCCGTTTCCGTTGGAGCGTGCCGGCGCCGCTTGGCTTCCCATTGCACCTTCCAAGTATGACAGAAGGATATGCTTCTATGAGCACGGCAGCGAAGTACCAGATACACTCACTCCGGCCGACGCTCCGCGTTGCGCTCTGCGCGCTTGCGATCGGGGCGTTGTGCCTGTCGCGGGCCGCCGCCCTGGACGACCTCTTCGACGAGCGCGACGACTTCGGCGAGGAAACCGACAACGGCGCCGACGATAAAGCAAACGACGCGCCGGAGAACGGAAGCTTGGAAGAGGAGTTCTTTCCCGAGGACGAGGAAGAGGACGATCCGGACGACGCGGACGAGCCCGACGAAGCGGACGAGCCCGACGAACCGGAGGGACCCGAAGAAGTCGGCGGCCCGTCCCCGCTGACCGCGCGGGGGACGGAGATCTCCGGCTCGGTGAGGGCGGACTTTGGCGCGGCCGCGGCGCTTATGGAGTGGCCGTTGACCGAAGCGGGCGACGAGTTCGCCGCGGAGTACGGGCGGAGAGCGTTCCTCGATACCACGGTCGGCTATGGCCTCTCGGCGGACATCGAGCTCGACGCCCGTCCCACCCCGAACTTGCGGTTCAACACGCGCGTGAGTAGCGAGCTCGATCCGGACAAGATGGAGATAGCAGATTTCTCCCTCGATCACCTCTGGCTGAACTACGTGATCGCCGGCCGCGCCTTCCTGCGGGCCGGCAGTTTCGGGATGAGCTGGGGGCAGGCGCGAGTCTTGAGCAATATCGCGAACCTGGTCTCCGATGTCACAGAAGGGGTTGCCGTCAGGCTCATCGCGCCGGTCCACCGCGGCACGGCCACCGCCGTGGTCTACAGCCAAGCGGACTGGGTCAGCGCGGAAGAGGACGATGCGGAGAACGCCGGCGAGGACCTTGATGACTACGAGCCTGACGACTGGCGAGCGTACGCCTACGCGGGGCAGGTGGAGACCTCGTTCCGGAGAGTGAGCGTCGAGGCCGCCGCGCACTGGCGCTACGGCCGGCCGCTTGAGACTACGGCCACCGTGCAGGGGAGTATCGGCACGGTCGACTGGGCGGTGGAAGCGGCCAAAGCATGGGATACCGAGGAGCCGTTCGCCTTCGACGAGCCCGACTTCCAGCTCCTCACGCAGCTGGTGTGGGAAGGGGGAGACCCGCGGTGGGTTATCGCCGGCGAACACCTCTTTGATGTCTCCGAAGGCGACCCGTGGGCGCAGGAGGTGGGCGTCGCCGTCCGGATGCCGCGCGTCCCCGCTTTCGGCCAACGCTGGCGACCGCAGACCCGGATCCGCCACTCGCTTCTGGACCACTCCGGGGAAGTGGTCACCGGCTTCAGCACCGGCATAACCGACGAGCTTTCGCTTGCGGTGGGCTTGCCGCTGCGCTACGGCCCCGAGGACGGAACCTACCGCGAGGGCACCTTCGGTAGCGACGTCCAGGACCTGGACGGGGTAGCCGCGCTGGGGCTCGTGGCTTCGCTGTCGTTCTCGTTTTAGGTCCGGCGCGGGGAAGCCGCGGACCGCGCCGCCGGCCCCGCGGCCGGTGATGCGCCCGGAAACGGAGTCGACGGAGTGGCGTGAGAATCGACGCTCCGCCTGCTGCCGCAGCAGCCGGCGCTCCGCCTCGGGTCTGGGTTCTTCTGTTTTGCCCCTCCCTTGCTCCCGCCCTTCCTTGGTCCGTACCCTTCCTCGTTGCTTGCTTTCCCCCTTCCCTCCCTCCCTCCCCTCCTCTTTCGTCCAACTCTCCCTTCTCTCCCCCCTTCCTTTCTTTCGACTCGAGATTCTTACGGTAACCTCTCTACGGCGATCGGGAATACCTCGCCGCCGTCCGCGCCGTCCGCGCGGGGCGTGGCGGGCTAGGGCCGCGCCCTTGCCGAAAAAACAAGGATTTGCGAATCCGGGGCGGTACTTATAGGTGAGGGGGCGATAGGTGAGGAGACGCCGCCGGCGTCCCGGATGAAGCGGCGTCTCAGCGGGAGCCTGCGTAGCGGGCGCGCTCCATGACGCGCGGGGCGGGCGGTGGTATAGTGTAAGGAGGTATGGAGTTGAGTGACCAGCAACTGGAAGCGATCGGTTCGTATGTGAAGTCTCACCTTCCCGAGTGGTTGGCGGAGCTGGCGCCGGAGCGCCGTCCGATGACGATCACCGATCCTGCGCTCTTGGAGCGGATCGTGCGGGTGGAGGAGTCGCTGAGCCATCAGCGCGAGCTGAT
>PWGF01000472.1 GCA_003554375.1 Spirochaetaceae bacterium | reverse complement strand
TACCTTTACTTTGACGCAGTCGGCTTCCTCTTGACGGCCGAACAGCGTCTGGAGACGACCGTCGCCGCCGAGCTCCTCTACGACTTGAGCCGCATCGAGCTCACGTATGCGCGTATCTTGGTCGAACGATACTACAGCGCTCCCCTCAACTTGGCCGTGCACGCAGACCGCTACCGGAAACTGGCGCATGCACTGGCCCCTCACGGCTCCCGCACCGCTCTCTTCTTCTCCATGACGATCGCCGCCCCGGGGGAGGAGGAGCGTGTTCTGCTTTCCCGATCGTTTCGTGCTATCGCGGAAGGAGCGCCCGGAGTACTCGACACGGTAGCAAGGGTGCTCAGCGAACAGCGTGCGCTCCTTCCTCCGAGAATCCTGCACCGCTGGCTTGCCCGCGGGGCAGCCCTCGTCGAATCCGGACGCACCGAGGAAGCGTTTGCGTTTCTCCGCTTCCAGAGCAGAGAAAGCCGCTCGCTCCTCGGACTCTCGTATGCGGTCCTTGCCGACCTCCGCAACGTTCTCGGTATCTATGCCGCGAGCATCTCCGGTCGGAATCTCGCAGTGACCGACGGAGCGATGAGTCCCTACGGCATTGAACGACCCTACACCGACGCTACCACCGTGTTTCTCCCCGGACGGGTTGCGCTCTTTCGCAGCGAGGCGTGGAACGAGCGTGCCTATTCGGCGCTCGCCGCGCTGGCCGCCGGTCAGATCGCCTTCGGGAGCTTCGGGCTCGATCTGGAAGGCCTCGACGTAGTCACTGAGCTACGCGAGCAATACGGAACGGTTCTGCCGGATCTCATGGAGGCAGTGCGCCGGCGTTGGAGGCGGCGTCCGGAACGGATCCGAGAACGTACCACCGGCGAGGTCGACCTCATCTTCGCCCGGGGGCACGCGCTCACGCTCTTCCGGACGCGCCACGAAGAGTTCTTCTTCCTCTTCCCGACCCCGGAGCTCGCTGCAGAGCTGTTTTCGATTGTCGAAGGCGTGCGGATCGAGACCCTGCTCAGAGAGCGCTACCCCGGCCTGGCAACCGACCTGGGAGTCGTAAATCGTGCTCTCCTTGAACGTCGTTCCGAGCGTATCGATCCGCTTCTGGAGCGACTGGTCGCTACGGGCGGTGACCTGATGGACGAGCTCCGGATCGCAATCGAAGGGCTTATCCAGCACGCGCTCGGGGGAGATCACCTCTTCCGCGGCCGGAACCAACGCGTCGACGCCCGCATCGACGCCTTGGCGGCTCCGCTCCGTCGGCTCAGGTCGCCGGGCGCGGGAAGAGCCGGTTCAGGTGAAAGCACGGCAGCGCTGCCCGCCGGCGATCAATCCGACGGCACTCCCGGGCCCGGCGCCGGCTCGTCTATCGACGCCTCCGCCGGGGTCGCGTCCGCCGGCGCCGCCTTCGCCGGAGCCGCGTCCGCCCGTGGCCCTTCCGACGGCACTCCCGGGCCCGGCGCCAGGCCGAGCGGCGCCGGAAGCGCCGAAAACAGGGCGGGACCGAACGTTGCCGACAGCGCGCGTGTGACCGCCGCCATCTATGCCGAGCTGTACGACCACTATCCCGTCGTGCCATTCTCTGCCGAATACGCAGCCGAGGAGCTTTTCACGGGCTTGAGCAAACCGATTGTCTCCCCGGAGGCGGCGTTTCACGCCGCGCCGGAGCTCTTCAGCGAGAAACCCGAACGCCCGAGCTACGCGTACGACCTGGAAGAGGGGGTGGAACGGGAAGTAGACCTGACATCGTTGAGTCGCCACGAGGCGCACCTGCAGCAAGTCCGTGACACGATCTTGTTCAGCAACCCGGACATCTACACGTACCCGGAGTTCAACATCGAGACCGGAGCCTACCGAAGACGCCACTGCACCCTCTATGAAAGCTTCCTTCCGCCCGGCTCCCCGGAACGCTACCGCGATGCGCTCCGGACGCACGAGTTGACGTACCGCCGCATTCGCAAGCGTTTTCTCAGCCTGCAGCCCGAGGAGCTCGCGCTCTCACGCCGCTGGTATGACGGTGACGAGATCCACATCTCCGACGCGGTCGACGCCGCAGTGGACCGACGCCGAGGAGCGACACCGACTGAGAAAGTCTACATACGCCGGCGCCGCAACCGCCGGGATATCGTAGCGGCAGTTCTCCTCGATGCCTCCAGCTCGACTGAAGAACCGGTTGGCGAGCAGCGTGTGATTGATATCGAACGCGATGCCTTGTCGCTGCTCGGAAGTGCGTTGGAGACGGCGGGCGATCGATTCGGACTCTTCACGTTCTTCAGCATGGGACGCTCGAATGTATTCTGCAACGTCGTCAAGGATTTCAGCGAGCGTTGGAACGCCGAAACCCAGGGAAGGATCAGCTCCATCCGGGCAAATGCCGGCAACCGGGACGGTTGCGCGATTCGCCACCTCACAAGCCGCCTCCGGGAGCGTTCGGAGAAAACTCGCCTTCTCCTTCTTCTGAGCGACGGCATCCCCGCCGACAACGGCTATGGCACGGCCCGCGGGGTGGAGACCAACCGGTACGCCATTGAAGACACGCGGCGCGCGATACTCGAGGCTCGCCGGGCAGGCATCGTCGTATACTGCATCACGATCGATCGCCACGGCCGAACCTACCTCCCCTATCTCTACGGGCAAGCTCGCTACTCGGTTGTACCCGACGTAGCGCGCCTACCTGAGCGCATGACGAGGCTCTACGCGCGCATCACCACCTGACCTGCATTCAACTGCGTTTGCCCTGCCCGCCAATCCCCGGTGTATTGCGTTCACCGCCTTTTGACGCAGCGATTGTCTCGACTATACTCTTTCATGCAGTCGCACATCGAAGCCGGCATAAGCCGTCGTTCACCAGGCTCATTGAACCGCACAGCCGGCGACCGGTACCCCTCGCCGCCGAGCATCGTTGAAGGAGTACGCACCAGATGTCGGATATCCAGCAGGAGAAGGAGCGAATACGAAGAAGGATGAAACGCGTCGTTGGCGCAAAAAGCCATGACGAACGGGCTGAAGCAGGAAGGAAGATTGCGGAATCTCTGCGAGAAACGTCGCAGTGGCAACAAGCCCGTACCGTTTTTGCGTTTCTAAGCCTGCCGGATGAGCCGGATACCGGCTACATTATCGCTTCAGCCCGCGCAGACGGGAAGCGGATTGCCGCTCCGGTGACGAATCCCGAACGGGGCACGATGACGTTCTACCCGCTCCGGCTAGGTGAAGAGTTGGGAACCGGTGCGTACGGAATTCACGAGCCGTCCACCACGGAGGGACCACTCGCGCCTTCGCCGTGGACGCTCATTCTGGTGCCCGGTCGCGCGTTCGACCTTGCCGGACGGCGAGTGGGCCGCGGAGGAGGCTATTACGATCGATATCTGGGCCGCCTTCGGACCGGATGCACTCTGGTCGGATGCTGTTACCAAGCTCAGCTCGTGGAAGAGGTGCCGACGACGAAGCACGACCGCCCGGTCGACCTGGTTGTCACCGAGGCAGGTGCAGGTCGGTGCCGCCGGGATTCCGGTTGAGTGCAGAAGCCGCCCCGGGAAGCGCAGCGGCGAACGGGCGGTCGTGGGCGCTTGCCGGGGCCCCTGGTAGTGTAGTGAGCCGGGTGAGTACTCGCCTCAGCGACTTTCGGCCGCCGCCGTCGAACCGTACTGATCCAACTGCGTTTACACTGCCGGTGCACAGGCGACTCCTTGATTCGCGCGGCTCGGGCAGAGTAGCTTAGGACTACGCCGACACAACAGGCGGACTAGCAGGAGACATGACTATGGCGGAAATAAGAAGTGCATTCGAGATCGCGATGGAACGAACCAAAGACGTGGAGAGCGACAAGGAGAGCCTTCAGATCCACGAGCTCAAGCAGAAGGGGAAAGCTCTCCTGAGCAAGTTCAACGAGCAGTCGGATTTCGACCTCGAGAAAGAGCTGAAGCGGTTCTCCGATCAGGAACGGGAGCATGTGCGAGCCGGGCTCTTCGAAGTGCTTACGGCAACCATTACCCTTCCGCAGGACGAGAACGCCCTACAGCGGATCAAAGGATTGGCGCCGGCCTTCGAAGCAGTGATCGCCGACAAGAAGCGCTTTCGCATGATCTGGGAGCAGGTAACGCAGATGCTGGAGCAGTATATCCAGGACCGACAGAACCTGATCGAGCAGCTGCGCCAGCAGTTCGAGTCTCGCATTCGCCAGCGAGAGCAGCAGCTCTCTCAGCAGACCGGTCAGCAGATACGGCTCGACCCTTCTCAGGACCCGGAGTTCTCGCAAGCGCTCCAGCAGAACATGCAGCATCTACAGGGCCAGTATACGAACGCAATCGACCAGGCGCGCGAAGAGTTGGAACGACTGTTCGCCGGCTGAGCTACCGGAACAGCTCCGGCCCTGAATGTCGCTCAGCCCCTCAGTGCCGGAAATCCCCTGAATGCCGTGGATCCCCTGAGTGTCGCGGAGCTCCGAAGCAGCGGAGCTCCGCCTTCAACACCGAGCGCGAGCGCCCTCCGATTCGCGAAGACGATCGGGCATCTCAGCGTGCCGGCTTCCAGAAGCGGCCGGGCAGGTCCATGAGAAAGCGGGTGTTCAGCTGCAGCGACTCGACGTCTATGCGCTCGTCGGCTGCGTGTACCAACGACGTAGCGCGATGAAGCGTCATCGCGTCGGAGAAACACGCCATCCCGTAAACGGTGGTCCCGCGCCGGCGCCAGAAGCGGCCGTCGGTTACGCCCCCGAGCAGTACCGGGGTTACCGTCACGCCCTCCTGCAGCTCATCAACAAGGTCGCCTATGGCGGTGGCAAGCGGAGTGTCGATGGCGCTGACATTTGCCCCGGTGAACTCGTAGATATCGATCTCTGCATCTACGCCGGAATCCGTAAGGATGCGCCGCAGGAGGCCGCGAACGTCCTCAGGGCCGGTACCCGGGACGACTCGCATATCCAGCTCCAGATCGGCGTGCCCCGGGATGATGTTCACCTTTTCTCCGCCTGAGAGGAGGTTAGGACTGATGGTAGTCCGGCTGGCCGTGTGAAGATACTTGGCAATCCCCGGTTCGTCCCGGTAGAGCCGTGCAATGAGCTGATCCAACTCGGTCCTTTCGCCCATAGCGGCCGGTCCGCCAAGCTGCTCGACCATGCGTCGCACCTCCGGTGACAGCACCACATCGGGCTCGTAATAGGCGAAGCCGAGCGACGCCTTTGCAGCTTTGACGATTGCGTTGTCCGCTCGGTAGGGCATGCTGCCGTGGCCAGGAGTACCGGAGAACGCCAGCCGCGCCCAGGCCACTCCCTTCTCTCCGACCGACATCGTGAGCGTGGCGTCCGAGCCTTCCACCGCTTTCCCGCCCGGGCCCACGGCGGGAAGCCGCACGCGATACCCGCCGACCTCGGTGATCATGTAGTCACACGCAACGTCTTGCCAGTGCTCCTCGACCAGCCATTGGGCGCCGAAGCGTCCTGCAGCTTCCTCGTCCGAAACGACAACGAGAAGCAAGTCACCCGGAAACGAGCCGTGGCAGGCGGTCTCCACGAAGGCGATTGTGCTCGCCGCCACTTGACCGAGCATATCGATGGCGCCCCGTCCCCAAATCTCTCCGTCCACGAGCTCTCCGCCGAAAGGGTCCCGGCTCCAACCGGACGGATCCGCCGGCACCACATCGACATGTCCCATGTAACAGAGACTCGGCGCGTCAGGATCACTCCCCGGAATTCGAGCGACAAGGTTCGGCCGTCCCTGCCGTGCCGTAAGGGTCCGGTAGGGCACCCCCGCTTCGTCGAGCACCGAGGCAATGGAGGCAATTGAACGCTCTTCTTCACCGGAGTCGGGATCGCCAGTATTGACACACTTGTTACGTATAAGCTCTTGGAGAAGAGAAGTCACACGGTGAGTTGTATCCGATAAGTCGCCCACGCATACTACTCTACCACGTGGCGTTGTACCGGGCAACGCGGCGTTACGGGAACCGCAGGGCAAACGCAGTTGGATCAGTACGGTTCGACGGCGGCGGCCGAAAGTCGCTGGAGCGAGTACTCACCCGTCTCACCACACCACCGGGGGCTCCGGCAAGCGCCCACGATCGCCCTCTCGCCGTCGCGCTTCCAGGCGAGGTGTCCAACTGCGTTTGCCCTGACAGGAACCGCGGCGCCGGGAGCCGGCGCAAGGACAGAACGAGGGCACGGCCCGAACCAGGCCGCCGGAGAGATTGAGAAGCGCGGCGAAATCACATACACTCGCACTAGGGGCGCGAGAGGTGTGAGCGCGAGCGGTGGGGGCAAGCCATTGAGCGAACGGGCAAATCTACGAACAGGTGAGCGGCGCAATGTCACCGTAGTGTTCTCCGACATGGAGGACTTCACGGCGCTCAGCGAGCGGCTCGATCCCGAACAGATGGACGCCCTCATGGACGAAATCTTCGGGACATTCGAGTCAATTGTGCGTCGGCACGGCGGAACCGTAGAGAAGTACATCGGCGACGCCTTAGTCGCCGTTTTCGGGGTGCCGCGGCTACACGAGGATGATCCGCTTCGCGCGGTAAATGCCGCCCTTTCCTTCAGCGATGCGCTCGATTCGCTCAACACCGACTACGCCGATCGTGGTATTTCACTCAGATTCCGAACCGGAATACACACCGGGCTCATTACGACCGGCAAGCGCGGAGAGCACGACGTCGTGACCGGGCACGCCATGAGTGTCGCGAGCCGGCTCCAGGAAGCTGCACCGCCGGGGCGCGTCCTGGTCTCAGACGATACCCGCAGCCAATGCGAAGCTGACTTCGTATTCGGGCCACCGCAGGAGCTCCACCTCAAGGGTAAGCGAGGGCGGATTAGGGCCTTTATGGTTCAGCACCGGAATCCGAACCCACTGCTGGACATCGGGCCATTCGTGGATCGGCGCGAAGAGCTGGATCGACTGGTCAAAGCGTATCTCAAGCACGACCTGGACGCGGTTGGAGGCTTCCGGATCATAGGCCCACCGGGGATCGGCAAGACACGCCTGGCAGCCCGTTTTCTCGACCGCATACGGGAGTTCCCCGGCTTCAACGCGACGATTCTCACTGCTCGCGCACACTGGTATCGAGCACTTCCGTTCGGAGTGGTAATCGACCTCATCCTGAGCGCCCTCGGAATGGATGCGGAGATGCCGACGGAACGGATCCGCGAGGAGATAGTCAAACAGCTCGATCTGGACGAACAGATCGCTCGTGATTTCACCTTACTGTTGACGGGAGGGCAGTCGCTCGAAAACCAAGCCTTCGTGGTGCTGTACGTCGTACTGAAGACGCTCGTCGCGCGTCACGCGGAAAGCCCGTACGCGCCGGTTGTAGTGATCGATATCTTTGTCGATTGCGATGCCTCGAGCCGAAGCTTCTTCGAATTCTACCTCAAGAACGCTCCGGCTAAGCCGTTCTTCGTGCTGACCTATCGGGAAGACGCCGAGTTCAAGGATACCTTGTTCGCGGAGCTGCAATCGCTTCAACTTGAGCCGTTGGACGAGGAAGCAAGCCGAGAGCTCATCGGGGAGTTCTGGCCCGACGACCGAGATGAGCGCACGGTTCGAGAGATTCTGGCCAACGCGGATGGTGTACCTCTTTTCATCCAGGAATACGCGCGTTTTGCCCGCGATCACCGGGATCTCGACACGCTTCCCACCACCATTCAGAGTATCTTTCTGACCTCGATCGAGAACTATAGCCCTGAGCTCAAAGACCTTCTCGGTAAGCTGGCAGTCTTCCGGCAGTCGTTCACGGCAGAAGACGCGGAATACGTACAGCAACGAACGCAGTCCGATGCCCGTCTGGTCCAGTCAGCTCTCTCGTTTTTCGTGCGTGACGGGCTTATCGTGGAATCTGCCGGGAATTACCATTTCCGGCATGACGTGTTCAAGCGGGCGCTCTACGATTCGCTTCTCAACTACAACAAAGCCGTGCTCCACCGGATCATTGCGGATCGGATGAGGCAGCAGAAGCGACCGCATACGTTGCGACTTCTCTATCACCTGGTAAAGGCGGGTGAGTACGAGCAAGCTCATCAGACGCTTATAGAGGCTACCAACCGAACCGTAGACCTCGAGTTTCTCGAGTACTACGACACTCTGTTGGACAACCTTGAGCCGGAAGAAAACCGAAAGCGCCTCACCTACCAATTCCTTAAGTCGGGGCTCCTGTTCAACAACGGCTATCTAGCCGACAGCGAGTTGGTGCTCACGGAGCTCATCAAAGATGGGGTCCGTTTGCGCAGCGTCGAGCACGCTGCGGCCGCCACGCACCTGATGACCGCGCACAACGTACAGAGCTACGGGTTCCGGAAGGCTGTTCTCTGCGGGAGAAAGGCAGCAGCCTATTACGATCAGCTTACGACCGACAAGGCAAAGCACGGTTCGGCGGACGCGGAGGACACGCTCCGCTGGCGGCTCTCCCGGCTGAACACCCTGAAGCTCATGAGTATCGCCCACGCCCTTTCCGACGACGAAGAAGCGTCGCGGCGAGACCTGGAAGCCATGGAGCCGGTGGATGGCCGGGGCAAGCCGCAGATAGCAACCGCGTGGGCGGAGTTCCACACACTCTTCGGGCGTTACCGGGAAGGCCTCAGGGCGCTCGAAGCCCATGCGCCCGAGAGCCTGGACGAGATGGAGCGCCAGGCCCATGACTATATGCGAACGGCAATCTACTGGCACCTCTGTGACTTCCCTCGGCTTCTGGAAACGGCAGGGCGGCTCACCGTCGAGCAAACGGACACATCGCGGGACACGGTGTCGCAGTACCGCTACCGGTTTTCGGAAGTGGACGCGATGCGGGCGGTGAGTGAATGGTATGCCGGGAACCGGGAACGGGCGGAAAAACACCTTCAACATGCCGAATTCACCAGTCTCCAGGTCAAGAATGACTTCGACCTGATAGACTCCCTCCGTACACTGGCCAAGGCCACCGCCATCATCGGCAACCCCGAGAACGCGCGGCGTCACGCGCTGCAGGCGGTGACCCTCGGCCTACGCCGGTCCGCGTACTACCCTACCTTTGCGTGCCTGGTTCTTCTGGCAGAGATCAGCTTCGCGGCCGACGAGCACGCGGCAGGACACTATTTCCTGGGTGACGCAGCCTTCTACCTTGACGTCGGTGTGCGTCTCTCCGTCCAGGATCGAATCATCTATCACTATCTAGCGGCCCGGCGTGGACCGAAACCGGATGCCGAGGGGCACCGTGAGGTTTGCGCGGATCTGCTTCGCCGCGAGCTGACGGAGATGCGCGACCAAGAGCAGCGCGAGGCACTTCTCTCGCTCCGCTCCTTTGGCAGGGCGTACCGAGAACTTGTGACGCCGTGAGCCGGGGGCCGTGGGCACCCAGCCGGGCGGGGCGGGCGCAGTTGGATACTGCATCCGGAAGCCCGGCGGCGAGTGTCCTTCCTTGACAGCTACGAGTTGAGCGTGTACAAGCCTAAGAGCCTTTGGAGTAGGGAGGCCCCCATATGGAGAAACACGAGCTCTTACGGAACGTCTCGCTCTTTGCCGATCTGTCCGTGAGCCATCTCAAGACACTGGCCAAGTCGTGCAAGGAACGCTCGTTTGCCGCTGGGGAGACAATTGTCCGTCAGGGAAACCCCGGAATAGGGCTTTTCGTCCTTACCCGCGGTCGGGTACACGTCAGGAAGACAAACGAAGACGGCTCGGAGTTCACGGTCGCAGAGCATGGCCCCGGCGAAGTAGTGGGTGAGATGTCGGTCATAGACGGGGCTCCTCGGAGCGCAAGCGTTGTAGCGGTAGACGATACGGAGGCGCTTGTTCTTCCTTCCTGGGCGTTCAACAGCTTTCTAGAAGCACATCCGCAGGTTGCGCTCCACATACTCCCAATTGTGGTTCGACGCTTCCGTGAGACGAACGATGCGCTGCTACATCTGCGAGCGCAGCAAGGAGACCAGTAGCCGTTGCGGAGCCACTGCGGCTCAGTACAAGCCAAAGCACAATAGATGCTGTAAGCAACAAAAGAAAGGAGTTACCCTATCTATGGAACGAAGCTTCGTTATGCTGAAGCCGGGCGTGCTCCAGCGCCGCCTGGTAGGCGAGATTATCAATCGGCTGGAAAAAAAAGGGTTGACCATCGTTGCGATGAAGCTGATGGCCATCCCGCGCGAACTGGCTGAGACGCACTATGCGGAGCACAAGGAGAAGCCCTTCTTCTCGGATCTGATCTCATACATAACTTCCGGGCCGGTTGTCGCAATGATTGTTCAGGGAGAGGACGCGATCGCGTCCATCCGCCGTCTGTGTGGCCCCACCAAGGTTCACGAGGCGCAACCGGGAAGCATTCGCGGTGACTTCGCCGGAGTTACCACCAAGAATGTCATCCATGCTTCGGACGCCCCAGCGACCGCTGAACGAGAAATCGAGCTCTTCTTCAGCCCTGACGAGATCGTCGAGTACCGTGCAGGCGATGAGGATTGGGTCTACTAATCCGCACCCGAGTCAGAACTGTTGCCGCTGGAGACCGGCTTCCGAGAACGGGCCGGTCCCCGGCGGCGTGCCGAAGGCGGCTGAACGAAGCAGGGCAAACGCAGTTGGACAACCCGCCTGGAAGCGCGGCGGCGAGCGGACGGTCGTGGGCGCTTGCCGGGGACCCTGGTGGTGTGGTGAGCCGGCTGAGTACTCGCTTCAGCGGCTTTCGGCCGCCGCCGTCGAACCGTACTGATCCAACTGCGTTTGCCCTGCTGAACGGAGCGCGACCTCTTGCCAAGCCCCGGCGATATTGGCTACTCTTATGGTGCTATAGAACGGCAGCAGGAACCGGCGCCGTACCCAAGTGGCTAAGGGGGCGGTCTGCAAAACCGCTATTCACCGGTTCGAATCCGGTCGGCGCCTTCTCCCCTCACTTTGCTCGAAGGAGCTCCATGTCTGCTTTTCCGTCCGGAGGTGCTCGGTCTTTTTCGCGGCTGCTCTGAACGAGGCCCCCTTCTGCTTCTCCACATCCGATATCCCAGCGGCATCGCCAGAAACAGAACTCCCACTACGGCCGCGATCGAGGCGGTCAGCTCGCCCTGATCGACAAGCAGGAGCAAAATCTGCTCCCGCTCCGCCCCGGTGAGAGTTCGAAGCAGTAGGACTCGTCCGCGCAGGCTCCCAGCAAGAACAAGCAACTGTATTCCTGTCACGCAACAGAACAAAACGCCCAGACGGAGGTGATCCTGAGCCCGCCGGTACATTGGCGTTACTGCCAGGATGAATGCCGGCACCAGCAGCCCGATCGGCAAAATCAGCAGGGTACCGGCGGCGGCAACCATGCCGAGCGCGACGTAGAACACATTGTGAACGATTTCCACCAGCAAAGCCCCGATCGCCAAAGCCACGGCAATGCTTACCGCGGCAGCCCCAACGCGCAGCAGGTCGTCCCCGTCAACCATGCTTGTCCCTTTCGTCTCCTTTCTTTGTTTTGCTCCAGTCACGCAGCACCTTGCCGTGATCCTCCGGACTGTCCGAGCGTACCGTCCCCGGCGCGCGCATGCCCTCCTCGCGCACATAACCACGCTCCAGCAGATACCAATACAACCCTACGATCATGACTGCATGGATGTGAACATGCGGATGCCGGCGCGCCAGCACGGTGCGAATAGGCACCATCTCCACGTCCAAAATCTCGTTTGGATCGAGGGCTTGAGAGTCCACCTTTCGCGGATGCTCTGCCAGGAAGGTGTGCACACTGTTCATCATGATAGCGGGATTCGGGTTGGTCCACCCAATTCGTCGCATCCGGTCCGGACGATAGCCGGTCTCTTCCCGAAGCTCCCGCCATGCAGCTTCCTCCGGCGACTCCCCTCTATCGACAATGCCCCCCGGGAACTCGAGTGCAAGGTCGGCAGTACCGTGTCGAAACTGACGGACCATAAGAAAACACGACTCCCCTTCCTCGTTCGCGACCTCGCAAATCACATGGATCCAATCGGGCGAGTCTACCAACGCATACCGACCGCTCCGGCCATCCGCGCTTTGACGTTCAACTTCCACCAGATCAAAAACGGGCGTGCTTGTCAGAATGCGCCGGCTCGTCTCGTGCCAATGCAGATGGGTGTGACGCTCATCTTCCATACGCGCGAGTGTACCTGGAAGCGCGGGCGGTGTCACGGACAAACGCCGTCCAAGCCGGGACAAATGCAGTTGGATCAGTACGGCCCGACGGCGGTGCCTTCGTATGTCGCGCACTCCGTCTTGACCTACCCGCACCCCAAGAGAGTATCTTATCGCTCATGATTAGGCCTCTGCCGAGCATCGTCGACCGGATACTCGACTCCTACCGGAGTATCGGTGCAATCAACCATCTGGACGGCCCCAACCTACCATCGCGAGACGCGGTGGTGGCAATTATCGACGACCTGGAATCCGTTGTCTTTCCGGGGTTTCGGGATGTCGGCCCGATGGATTGGG
>PWGF01000165.1 GCA_003554375.1 Spirochaetaceae bacterium | reverse complement strand
GACGGCTTCCGCTTCGATCTCGCCGCCTCCCATGACCGCGAGACGATCGAGTACATCACCGAGCGCGCCCAAGAGGTTAACCCGAACGTATACCTCATCGCCGAGCCGTGGGGCGGCGCCGGGCTCACCGGAGCTCACGACTTCATCGATATCGGCTGGGCCAAGTGGGACGACGGCATCAGAAATGCCATCCGTAGTGAAAACCGGCCCACCGGAGAAGGGCAGAACTTCGCCCTGGGCAACGCCGACAACGCTTCACAGCTCCAGCAGTACTGGGAAGGCGATCAGCAAGGAGAGCCGTACCAGTACGTCGGCTACATCGAGTCGCACGACGACGCCACCTTCGGTGACAACCTGCGGATCCAGTCCGGCTACTACAGCTTCCTGGACGAGGACGGCGAGATTAACCGTATCGAGGACATCGCCGAATACCAGGAGCTGCCGGAAGACCTCATTCGCGCCAACAAGGTAGGCGCCGGCGCGCTCTTCCTCTCGCAGGGACCGATCATGCTCCACCTCGGCCAGGAGTGGGCTCGTGGTAAGGTCATGCCGGACCTGGAAGGCGAGGTCCCCGAGGTCACCGACCAGGGGCAGATCGGCGCAGCGTCGGACAACGTAGTCTACCGGACGCCGAGCCCCAACACTTACATGGCGGACAACGAGGTCAACTGGATCAACTTCGACCACGTCGAGCTCAACCGTGACCTACTTGAGTACTACAAGGGGCTCATCGAGCTGCGAAAGGAGCAGCCGCTACTTGGCCGCGGCGGACCGGAGACGGTGGAAACAATGACCACCGGCAACCCGAACGCCCTCGGCGCCGACATCGACGGCGAGATCTACGGATTCGTCAACTCGGATCCGCACGAGAGCGCGTCGTTCCAGATCCCCGCGGGCACGTATTCCGTGGTGGTTGACGGCGAGAGTGCCGGCACGGAAGAGCTCTACGAGATGGAAGGCGGCCAGATCGAGGTCGAGCCTGCCTCGACACTCATTCTGCTCCCAAAGTAACGCGAAGTAGCGGCGAATAGCGTCGCTTTAGCCGCAACTACACCGGGCCGCGGGCCGGCAGGCCCGGCTGCGGCTGCGGGCTACCGCCGGGCTACTATCCGGGCCGTCGACGGTGTTTCGACATCGTTGGCGGCCCGGCGCGCAGCCCGGCCAACAAAAATCGCTGTTCACTTCCGAACCGCATACGAGTCGGATCTGGCCTTTCCCAGTATGTAGGCTACATTCGCGATTACCACCGGTGACGTGTACGCTTGGATCCTATCAGCGTGCACCTGCAAGTATGAAAAGAACCGCAATGCAACCGAATGGTGTGGTTCACGCTCGATGAATAGATCCAGAATGACGTCAGTATCCAGAAAGACGCTAGTCACAAAGGTACTTCTCGGCCAAGTACTCGTACTTCAAGTCTGTCTCCCCCACCGACGCAGGGAGTCTGTCAGACAAACGAGCGACCTCCTCTGTAACTTCGGTGGGCGGGAGTTCTTCCCGCGTCACGTACGAAAGATACTGTTCGATCACCTTCGACAAGCTCTTCCCGCGGTCCCGCGCGTACTGCTTGGCGCGCCTTACCACCGACTCGTCAATACTGAGCGTAACCTTCTGAGCCATGGCACCACCTTACGTATAATGTGGCTATCACTGATACGTATTGTCAACAGTGCGTTCCCGGCCGCGCAGGGCAAACGCAGCCGGACCGGTGCGGTTCGGCCCCGGCGGCTCGTTTCGGGAGCGCGGTCCCGTCCCCCTGGCGGGGTCAACCGCGGAACGCTTCGTGAAACTCCGGGATCGACGCGAGCGCGTGGCGCGCGGCGTACGCTTCGATCCCTTCGCGGACACGCGTGGTGACGGTAGGATCGACGAAGTTCGCGGTGCCGATCTGGACTGCCGACGCACCGGCAAGGAGGTACTGGATCGCGTCTTCCGGCTCGAATATCCCGCCGATACCTACGACGGGAATGGATACGGCGCGCGCGACCCGGTGTACGATCGCTACGCCCACCGGAAGTACCGCGGGCCCGCTCAGACCGCCGCTTCCCCCGGGCAGCACCGGCTTTTGGGTTTCGGTATCGATCACCATACCTACGAGGGTGTTGATACAGCTCACCGCGTCCGCGCCACCTGCTTCGGCTGCGCGGGCGACTTCGGTAATGTCGGTTACGTTCGGCGTGAGCTTCACCACGAGCGGCCGCTCGGTCTGCGCCCGGACCCGCCGCGTGAGCGACTCCACGAGTCGCGGGCTCGTTCCGATCGCAAGGCCGCCGCACTTGACGTTCGGGCACGAGACATTGAGCTCGTAACCGGAGAGCGGCGCGTGCTCCTCGAGGTAGGTTACGGTCTCCGCGTAGTCCGGCTCCTCGTTTCCGGCAACGTTTACGATGACCGCGCAGCGGCGCCGGCTCAGGTATGGGTATTTCTCGCCAACGAAGGCGCGCGAGCCCACGTTCGCAAGCCCGATCGAGTTGAGCATGCCCGCGGTCGTCTCGATGATGCGGGGGATCTCGTTGCCGGGGCGCGGTTCCCACGTTACCGCCTTCGTGTAGAGGGCGCCGAGCGCGTCGATATCGATAAGCTCTTCGTACTCGCTCCCGTAGCCGAACGTCCCGGAAGCAACTCCCACCGGATTGGGAAGCGTCTCCGTCCCCAGCCGCACGCTCAAGTCCATGTGCCTCTCTCCGTTCGTGTCGTTCTCACTTGCTCTCACCGGCGGGCGCGGCGGCGCGGTCCGCCTGGCGGG
>PWGF01000160.1 GCA_003554375.1 Spirochaetaceae bacterium | reverse complement strand
TCCCCCCCCCCCCGTCCCCCAAGACAGCAGCCTACACCGCAGCAACCGGCACTATCCCACCGGCCGGCCTACTGTCGGAGTCAAAGAGACTTCGTATTCGGCTAGAACCGATAACGCACTCCGACCCCCGCTCCATACACGGGTTGAACATCCGGCACCAGCCTTATTCCGGGAGCTATTTCCAGAAAGATATCGAGGGGCAGCTCTTGTGATAGAAAAGAAATGCCCACCGGAATGCGACCCCCCAGGTTCACGAAGTCGGGACTGTCGACGGCAGCGAAGTCGAGCGCTACCTTCCCCCCGATCCCAACGTAGGCCGGAAGCTGATCCGGAGCCACATCGAAGAGATTGAAAAAATGCTGCAGATAGTCAGTGTGGAAATAGAGCCTTCCGGGGAAAAAAGACCACGCCGCCACCGCATCGAATGCTACCGTCTCACCGGCCCACCATTTGAAGGACAACCCAGTTGGCTGCCCCAAGACTATCCCGGCACTGAAATCACCTTCCGAAGGGCTCTGCGCCGGAGCCTGCTCAGGTACGGCGATCCCGATACCAAACACCATAACCGACATTGACGCGATCAAAACGGCTCGTCGCATCGCTTTCCCTCTCCCTTGGGCCTATAGGTTGTTAAACCATATTCCCCTATTCTTACACGGACGAGTACCCTAAGCACCACAAGCGAACAGCCGAGGTTCCATCCTAACCCAGTTCATCCTCCGACAGCCTCAGCTTTGTCACCAGTTCCGTCAACACCTCGTCCTTTTGCCCCGCGGAAACCTGGCAGGCACCTACCTGTGCATGACCGCCTCCACCGTACTGTAGCATAAGCGCCCCAATATTCAGTGTAAAACTCCGGTTGAATATGCTTCGGCCCACCGTCATGACAACCGTTTCCTGTTGGAAGCCCCAAGCCGCCTGTACTGAGACGTTGGCCTGCGGGTACATGGCGTACTTCACGAAACGATTGCTCGCGAACACTTCTTCTTCGCCGGTGTAATCCACGATCAACACATTCCCGTCGAGCCGCGCACACCGGCGAAGCTGCTCCTGAAAGGGCTCCTTATGCTCCCGGTAGAGTTCGACTCGCTCCGCCACATCCGGCAGTGCCATGACCTCTTCGACCGGATACTCACGGCAGTAGTCCACCAGATCCAGCAGGAGTTTCTGATTCGAGACTCGGAAATTGCCGAATCGCCCCAGTCCGGTACGAGGATCGAGAAGAAAGTTCAGCATCGTCCACCCTTCCGGTTCCAGCACCTCCTCCCGGGTAAACGCTCCGGTATCAGCCTTGTCGACGGCTTCAAGCAGCTCCTCGCGAACGCGGGGAAAAGCGGCTTTCCCTCCGAAATAGTTCCACACAACCCGAGCCGTGCTCGGCGCTTTCGGATCGTTCACCGTGTTGCGCCTAGCTCCAACCCGAAGGCTCTCCGAAAGATGGTGATCGAAAGCTATCCGCACCGTATCCACGTATGGAAGATTGGCAGTTATATCCCGCGGCCCGGTGGTAACCAGCCCTTCCTGCATGTCACGAGGATGCGCGAACTTGATTTCATCGATAAGATCCCGCTCCGACAGCAGGACGGCACATACGAGGCCGTCGAAATCCTCGCGCGTAATAAGCCGGTACCGCTCGCCTGAATGCTCCATCATAGCTCATCCGCTGAAGCAGGCTCCTTCGGAGCAGACACCAGTAAGCTTCGAGGGCACCTGCTGATTCGCACCAATAGACTACCCCTTCCCGCCCGTCACTGCAAACCCCACGGCAAGGCGGGGAAACTCCGTTGGACAGCGCGCCCGGAGGCGCTCGGAGAAGGGGCACCAGCTTATTCAAGCTTGCAGTCCTGCCCAGGCCGTTGTACAGTTCCGCGAACCGGAGCCAGCCATGAAACACGAGATACCCATAGGATTCACCGCGCTCGCAGCGGATGTCGGTGGAACTAACACGAGCCTCGCTCTAGTCCGTTCAGAGCCCGAAGGCCTGAAGACCCTTTCGCGCCGCCGTTACGGAACGGCTTCGCTCGGTTCGTTCGAGGAAGCGCTGGAGGACGCTCTCCCTCGCTTCAAGAAAGAGTTCCCGGACGCTCAGCCGGCGGCAGGGTGCGTGAGCGCAGCCGGACCGGTGAAATCCGGACGGGTTCAGCTGACCAACGCTCTGTGGGCGATCGACCAGCAGGCAGTCTCGGAATCCGCCCGCATCCCGGTACGTATTGTGAACGACTTCTCCGCACTGTGCTACGGAGTGGCGCTTTTCGAGGGACGGGATGATGGGCCGTTCGTCCGTCTGCCTCACCCTGACGGCTCGTTGCCGGAGCCTTCCGGTCCGGTGCGTCTGGTCGTAGGTGCCGGTACCGGCATCGGAGTCGGTTACCTGGTAGACCACGGCTCCGAGCCGCGGGCATACCCTTCGGAAGGGGGGCATTCGGACATCGGTGAAGTAGATGAGGAAACGGTCCGGCTTCGTGCTTTTGTTCGGGAGCACATCTCTCCGATGCCGGGCGCTGAGCTTTTCGTCAGTGGTCAGGGAATCGAGCATATCTACCGATTTCTCACGCACGAGCGTCGAGGGCCTCAAGGGGCCGTCGCCCGCGAGTTGGAAGCGGCCACGCCGAGCGAGCGTCCCGCGCTGATTGCCGGACATGCGAAGCGCGATGCAGCCTGCGCACACGTCCTCGAGCTATTCGTGCGCCTGTACGGGAAGTTCGCCGGTAGCGCCGCTCTTTCGTTTCTCCCGTACGGAGGGCTTTATCTGGCAGGTGGAATCACGGCGAAAAACATCGCGTGGTTCAGCGAGAACCACCGGTTCACCAACGCCTTTCGAGCCAATTACAATCCGTCTATGCAGACACCGCTTTCGCAAATACCGATTTCAGCGGTAACGGACTATGGCCTTTCCCTCTACGGATGCACGTTTGCAGCATATCTGTGGCTCAATCGAGAGCGCCTATGAGCCGGCGTTAGCGCCCCGGATTGCCTCGGCCGCAGTCCGGAGGGCGAATAGCGAGTTGGTTCAAGCTGATGACGTGGCAAGCTACGACGTAGAGAACCGAAGGGCATCGAGACCGAAGAAAGCGAGGAGCGATCGCGATGGGAAACGGCAGCATCCATATCGACCACGCGCTCAAAGAGGACATGAAGCGACGAGATATCGACGTCGAGATGACGATCGACATTCTTCGTCGAGAGCGAGCCGGGCAGCTCGGTTCCGAGAAACCGGTCCGTGTGAGCGGAATACCGGGAGTCGACGGGCAACGCGTTATCGACCTCGCCGGTCAGCCGCAGCTGGAGATGTCGAGTGAAAGAGCCGGACGTCGGCTTCTGGAGCTGGGCGTCAGACTCACGCTGGAAGAAGTGGCCGACATACGTGGCGGCGTAGCTCGCTTCGGCGAGTCAGCCCTTCGGGAAGTGGGCATCAAGCTTCTGCCCTATGTTGCCTACGGCGTGCTCAACGGCGGGTCGGCCACCAGTTACGCCGACGAGAAGAAGAACCGCGGCTTCAGCGAGCCGTTGTATCAGTTACTCTCAAAGCCGTTCGAACGGATGGCGGCCATTGCCACGGGTCGCCCCAAGGGGGTGACGCCGGCGTTCCTGCAACCTGACGGAACGCCTGGGCCCAGCTTTCTTGAGCTCAAGCTGCGGGCCCTTCTGATCGCAGTGCTAGCGGGCAAAAATAGAACCGGTTCCCTGCCTCCGGAGATCCCCTTCTTCCAGATGTCCAGCGTCTCAAACAACGCAGAGCTGGCAGAAGCCTTTCGAGCCTATCGCGACAGCCCATATCTGGCCGATCTAATCGAGAAGACCGGTGTTGATCCGACCACCCCGTTTACCGGCGTCCAGCCGATGGTTGCCGCCCTCACGCACTCGGACGAGGGGCTTCCCAGGGAGGTATTCGATCGGGCCTACGGTACTCCGGGACGCACGTTGCCGCTTCCCGGAGGACATGGGCAAAACTTTTCCGTACTCCGGTCGATCTACCGCACCCTCCGTGAGGCAGGTATGCGCTACGCGTATCTCGGAAACGTGGATAATCTCGGCTACACACCTGACCCGATAGCAGTGGCAGTAACCGCACTTCGAGGAGCGCCCGCCTCATTCGAGTTCTCCTTTCGTACTCCGGTCGACGTAAAAGGCGGAATTCTCGTAGAAGACGAGGACGGTATCCTGAACTGCGGGGATATCGGCGCGGCAGTATCCAAGGAGTACGTTTCCAAGACCGCACAAGCCGGTACGCCGATCCTATTCAACTGCGCCACCGGATTGTTCGACCTCGAATACTTGACCAACAACATTGACCGTATTGTCGAAACCCTACCAATTCGCATTAGCGATCAAGACAAAGACGCAGGGCGATACGCCCAAGCCGAGCAGGTCACCTGGGAAGTGATTGGAATGATCGACCAGCCGCTTATCATGGGAGTCAACAAATACCACCGGTTTCTGGCCGCAAAACTCCTCTTGGAGACGCTCATGACGAGCGGCGCACAGCTGGGCTCCGCCGACTATCCTACGGCTGATGATCCGGCCCACGATCTTCGCACCACTGCCGCTAAGCTCCACGCCGGGCTCCAAGACCGCCTGGAGTCGGCCTACGGCCTAGAGCTCGCGGGCGGCCGTTGGCGACCACGAAGCGCCCGGTCGCTTGAGTCCGATATGCCCCGCCAGTTCGCCGAGTGAGCCAAGGCAACGCCGCGGAAGGCGCCTCTCCGCAGAAGCGATCGCTGAGAACGGAACCTCACCGGACGCCACGCGCTCCACGTGGCATGTTTCTGTTCTTGGTACTCCGGAGAGACCGGGCCCCGGAACTTCGGAGAGACCGTGCCCCGGAACTCCGGAGAGGTCGGGCCCCAGTGCTCCGAAAGATCGGGTCTTTCGGCACCCTTCCGGACGGCTCCGGGTGTTCCTATTTGTCCGTCTCCATTCGGCTCCCACTGCCTCATTCATCCGCTTCAAGCGAGCAGAAGGCGTAGGCGCCTGCGGAGCCCGTCGGGATTCCCGGTTTCAGCGCTTCCACTTCGATTCGGCTCAGTGCCGGATCCGCCTCGAGTAGGGACTCGGCGACATCCGCAACCAACCGTTCCAGAAGCGTACGGGAAAGCGAAGCAGCACAACGTTTGACGAGCTTCGCCGCAGCCGAGTAGTCGAAGGTGTCAGCCACTGAATCATTCTGAACTGCTTCCTTGACATCCCGTACCGCGGTGAACGAGACAAAAATCGGTTGGGGGCGCGACCGTTCAGCCGCCGTTACCCCGATACACGTGAAAACCTGAAGGTCCCGAACCCCGATCCGCTGCACCACAGTCTTCGCTACCGACGGGGAACTCCCAACGCGTTCAGGTGTTCCTCCATATGCTGCTGTACGCGAGACAAGTGCACGTTCTCGTTCGCATGCAGCACCTGGAACAGTTTCTTCCGAACCCCGGAATCTCCGAGAAGCCCCCCGTAGGAGATATGGACCAATTGCCGCCAATTCGGGTCCGAGAGAAGGCCGGGGAGATGGCGATCCGCCTTTCCCTCAGGGCTGGGAAGACTGTCGACATCGGCGGAAATGTCGTACTGGCTCAACGCCTCGGGATAGGCATCATGTACTTTGCTGTGGAGCTCCCGGTAGAAATCCGGATCCACCTCCGCCGTAGCCCGAATAGCCTCGAGCCAACTGGTCCCCGAAGTCTTTAGGTGAAACTGCCCTTGGGTTCGCCTTCGGATGGACGGATACAAGGAGAACTTGTCGCTACCGGAGTGGACCGAGAGCTTGTATCCGCCTGCCGCGCCGTGGACCACAGCCGCGTGTTGGACCAGATCGCTGTCGAACGCGCTTACATCACCGGCGAAGTCGATCGCTTTCTCGATACCGTCGGCCAGGCACGGCGCGATACTCGCCACCGGCAACCCGCGGCTCTCCAACTCCTTTGCGATGAACAGGTGCTGAGCCGGCGTCGTTACCACTCCAACCTCGTCGATGCTGACTTCCAGGTCATACTCGCCAAGCCGACGGCGTAGGAAACGGTGGCCCTGCTCCACGAATTCCAGCGCCGCGGCAAAAGCGACCGCGCACTGTTCCGCTTCCTCCGGCCGAATACGAACCGATGTATCTCCCAGTCGGAAGGACTTGCCGGAGTATGCCCGGCGGACGTGCCGTTGATAGCGTTTTCCGAGTCTACGGAATGCATCCCGCACCTGCCGCTGGTCCCAGAAGAACGCCTCTGCTCTGAGATTGTCCGAGAGATCGAACGTAACCATGCTCACGCCGGCATCAGCCGCGGCGCGAACCTGCTGCATATTTCGCACATGATCCGCATCTGCGCCCCAGCCCTCGGTGTATCCCTCCTGAAACACCGAGAAAGAGGCGTCAGCCACCACATTAGCCAGGCTGCGTCCGGTCTTGGTCAGCTCACGAAAGCTCTGCTGCGCGAATACAGGGAAAACATCGAACGATCGGGCTGCCCGCACATGCGCCGGCGTAGCCAGACCCAGCCGATCACCGAACCCGAAGGACGGACATCGATCGCTACCACACGACGGCTTGGTCCACGGGAATAGGCTCCACAGCTTCTTGACATTGCGCGAGCTCATTTCGATCTCCTGCGCAAAAAGCCCTTCCATCCGAGTCGGTTTACCGCCGAATGGTGAGGTGAACGCTCCGTTGGAGACGGCCACAAACATCCGCCGCGTTTGATCCCGCCCTACCAGATACAACACGCCATCACCCTGGTGCAAAGAGCGGCGGTAGATTCCCGCCCGCGAAGACTCGATCATGGGATCACGCGCGTCCCGTACACCCTGCAGCTCCTCACCGCTCATCCCGGCGAGCCGATACCGCGCAACCAGACGTATAACTTCCCTCATGTCCTCACCTCACCTTTCTTGAGTGCGTCCCGTACCAGGTTCCACCGCTCCGATTTTCCGACGGCACGGAGAGAATGACGCGGCCTTAGACTCCACTCTCGGTGCACGCTGCCGCCCCGCTCGCTGCCGCTTCCTCCGAAGTGGTTGGGACCTCCGCCCTCCGTACACGCTTCCACCGCTTCGGCCTGCCGCGATGCCCCATTCGCCCTTGACGTGGAACCGAACAGTGCAACACTCCTTGCAATATTATGATGGCAATTCGTGTTGCAAGCAAACCACGGCTTCGTCCACCTGTCGTGAACGTGGTGTCTCCTTCGACGACTCGCGCACGCTTGTCTCACGCACGCCGACAGCATGCACAGTAGCCCCGTATTACATCCGTGTCAAACGTCCGCGGAACCATCCAACTTGACGCCTTTTACTCGGCGTGGTACTGAGGGATGCTGGGAACCACCCGACGGAGGAACTACACATGAGTCAAGAAGCGCAGATCGGCCTCGTAGGCCTAGCCGTGATGGGGCAGAACCTCGTGCTGAACATGAACGATCGAGGCTATCGAGTTGCAGTCTACAACAGGACGCGGGAAAAAACGGATGACTTCCTGGCAGGCCCCGCTTCAGGGCGGGAGATCTATGGCGCGTACTCGCCAGAGCAGTTCGTGAGCCGCTTGGAGCGGCCACGAAAGATAGTCCTGATGGTGAAAGCAGGCTCTGTCGTCGACTCGTCCATCGAAAAGCTACTCCCATACCTAGAGCCGGGCGATCTTCTGATAGATGGCGGGAATAGCCACTACCCGGATACGGAGCGACGTACGGCCGAGCTGGCCGAGAAGGGCCTCCTCTACATCGGCACCGGCGTATCCGGCGGGGAAGAAGGAGCTCGACACGGTCCCAGCATTATGCCTGGCGGCAACGAGAAGGCATGGCCGCTCATCAAGGACATCTTCCAGGCCATCGCCGCTCGAACGCCCGACGATGAGCCGTGTTGCGATTGGGTTGGAAAAGGTGGCGCAGGCCACTACGTCAAGATGGTCCACAACGGTATCGAATACGGAGACATGCAGCTCATCGGCGAAGCGTACCATCTCATGAAGGACGCCTTGGGGATGTCCCACGATGAAATGGCGTCTGTATTCAGAAAGTGGAACGACGGGCCTCTTCAGAGTTACCTCATCGAGATCACCGGCGACATCCTCGGCACTCGCGACGAGGACGGAGCTCCTCTCGTAGAGAAGATCTTGGATACCGCAGGCCAGAAGGGAACGGGCAAGTGGACGGTAGTGGACGGAGCTCAGCTCGGCATTCCGATCACCCTGATCGCCGAAGCGGTGTTCTCCCGTTGCCTTAGCGCACGGAAAGATGAACGAATCGCTGCCTCACAGGAGTTCCAGGGTGTCGAGCCGAAACTCTCGGAGGACCGAGATGCCGTGCTGGCGGATTTGGAACACGCCCTCCTCGCAGCCAAGATTTCGTCGTACGCGCAGGGATTCATGCTCATCCGCGAGGCTTCCCGGGAGCACGGCTGGCATATCGATTACGGCGCTGTCGCGACCATGTGGCGTGGCGGCTGCATCATTCGCAGCGCATTCCTGAGCGATATCAAGCGCGCCTTCCGGCAAGATCCGGAGCTCGTGAACCTGATCGTCGACCCCCACTTCCGGGAGGTTATTGCAGAGGCAGTCCCGGGGTGGCGCCGCACGATCACACGCGGCGTTCAGTCCGGCATTCCGCTTCCCTCCCTGAGCTCGGCGCTGGCGTTCTTCGACGGGTATCGGACCGCCCGGCTTCCTGCAAACCTGCTACAGGCGCAACGAGACTACTTCGGCGCGCATACATACGAGCGGGTAGATCAGCCGCGAGGTCGTTTTTTCCACACAAACTGGACCGGACGCGGCGGCGACGTGGCAAGCGGTAGTTACGAAGTGTAGCTACATCGCTCGGGTGATTCCGCCTGACCGGCCGGTGAGTCCGCCGCGGCTCACCCGCCGGTCCCGCTCTCCCGGCGACGGGAACCGGAATCCAGTACAACCCGGTTGCGGCCTTCTCGCTTCGCGGCATAGAGAGCAGCATCGGCTGCTCCCAGAAGCTCCTCAGCGCTCTCGTGACGAGCGTCCATCTCGACTACACCACACGAAACCGTCACCGTCTCACTCTTTCCTCCCGGAACCTGAAAAGAAGTCTCTTCCATAACAGAGCGAAGAACTTCCGCTCGCTCCGCGGCATTCGTCCCGTCGGAGTGCGGGAGAACCACGGCAAACTCTTCCCCACCGTACCGGCAACCTACATCGCTTTCGCGAAACGTTCGATCGATCAAGCGGCCGACTCGTGCAAGAACTCGGTCACCCGCCTCATGCCCATGGCGGTCGTTGAAAGCTTTGAAATGGTCCATGTCAAGCATAATCAGTGAGAGCGCAGCGCCTTCTCGCTTTGCTCGTCCGACCTCGCGGACAAGCGTCTCGTCAAGAAACCGTCTGTTGAACAAGCCGGTCAATGCATCTCGAATCGACTGCGTCCGGAGTCTGTCCCGCAATCTCACATTGGCTAGGCTCAGTGCCATCCGCCCCGCCACGATTTCCGCAACCCGCGCTACGCCGGCAACAATCTGGTCCCCGGAGCGTTGTTCGTACGTGCTGAAGAGCTCGAGCGAGTTCGAGGGGACAGAGACGCACAACACCCCAAACATCTCGCCACGTTGCACGAAGGGAACACAAACCGCGTAAACGGGGTCGTCGCCCGCCCGAAAGTGTCGGCACACCGGCGCGCCCGATCCGGGATAAACCTCGTGCCGGTGCCCGCGGCGCACCGCCCAACACTCCTCCCTGCTGATACGCTCCGGGGCTACTGCATTCCCCCAGACGGCGGCTCGCTCGAGCTCCTCATCACTGCCGCGGCGGATATAGACTACTCCGGATGATTCCCGGAAGAGCTGCGGCCCATATCCCTCGCAGACAGCGTAAATCTCCTCCTCCGTGTCACATGACTGCATGAGCTCGCCGAGTGCGTTGATCTGTACCAGCTCTTCCTGCTGTCCGCGCAGATCATCCACTGCCTGCGCCAGCTCCGCCACAGCTATCTTTCGATCACGGCGCGATCGCAAAACGGCGTTTGCCACCGCAAACAGAACCGCAAGTATTCCCACCCCCCCGAGGGCAAACGTCCGCAGTCGCGCGGCCGACTCTTCGAGCAGAAGCTCAAGAGGGCGATAGCTTGCAAGATACCATGGAGCATGAACGGTCGGTCCCAAGCCGTACGGCAATGAGCTAATCTCCAGTGCGTCCCACGCTCCGTCCAACTGCGCATGGGAGAGCTCGAAATGGCTTACCGCGTACACTCCGTCTTCGCCAATGCCGCTCTCCGTCCCCGCCTCAATCGCCCGGGCGATATCCGGGAACCGTTCCTCCAGTGGCTCCGCCCCCTCCGAGCGATCCACCGCTCCGTATGCCTCCAGAACCTCTCCACCGGCTCCGACCTTGACCCACTGGCCTTGCCGGTCGATCAGAAGCGCGTGGGAGGGAGATGGGCCATACTGCCGAGCAATCCGAGCAAACACCCCCTCCAACATCAGATCCGCTGAGATAATGCCGAGAAAACGCCCGCCGGCCGCGTACACTGGTGATCCAAAACGGACGATCGGATGCCGGTAGCCGTGTGTGAAATCAATTCCGGAGACAAGGTGTTGCCCCGGAGCAAGGTCGAAAACCAGAGCGTCAAACGCCTGGTCGGCGAGCTCACGATCGCTAATAGTGTCACTGGATGTCGCGAAGAGGCGGCCACCCCGCCGGTCTACCACACGAACCTGACGGTACTGCGGCCGGGCTTCAGCAAACACACGCACGACTTCCTGGACTCCCGAATACTCCTGATTGCTCTCGCCGGCGAGCGCGGCCCGGATACGCTCGTCCCGCGCTAAGAAGCTCTTGTCGTCCAGAACGCTTCGAACGGCAGCGGAATACGCCTGTTGCTGCGCCGACAGCGCCCGTTCCTCTTCTATAAGCGCTTCGGCGCGGTCCATCCGCTCGAGCCGCATGTATACGGCCCCAAGGATGCCCACCGATACCAAGACCAGGAGTCCAAACACCAGAAGCGCAGTTCGGTCCCATACCGCAATCCGGCCGCTAGCAGCCCTTAGTGGCTTGACGGAACGCGCCGGCTCCTGCGCATGATCCGCCGGTTTAGCTGTTGCGTGTGTGCCCTGGCCGGACCACGATCGATCTCGGTACGTAGCTTTCTCTCCTCCGATACGCGCTCCGCCGGTTCCCGGCGAGCGTTCGACTCACCTGCATCCGCCAAGCAATTCGGCGGATCCGCGCGCGCGTGCCGCCTCCAAATCCGCGGCACACCGGAGCAAGCACTCAGTCTCTTCCCAGCCAATACAGGCGTCCGTAATGGAGACGCCGTATGCGAGCTCCGAAGGGCTCGTGAGCTTCTGTGCCCCCTCCTGCAAATTGCTCTCAATCATAGCGCCAATGACCGCCCGATTCCCTTCTCCGCGCTGCCGCAGGACGCTTTTCAGCACCGTGCATTGCCTGCCATGGTTCTTTCGACTGTTTCCATGGCTACAGTCCACCATAACGGCACGGTTCAACCCGTTCTCAGTGAGCGCGTCGAGCGCGTCCTCCACATCCTCATCGTGGTAGTTCGGCCCGCTTCGGCCGCCGCGCAGTATGAGGTGACTGAACTCATTGCCGCGGGTCTCCAGCATGCACGTTCGCCCTTCTTGATCGATGCCGATGAAACGGTGCGGGCGAGTGCTGGAGGCCATGGCATTGACCGCCACCATCACCGAACCATCGGTACCGTTCTTGAAGCCCACCGGCATACTCAACCCACTCGCCATCTCACGATGAGTCTGACTTTCGGTTGTCCGCGCTCCGATACCGGCCCAGCTCAACAGCTCCGCGGTATACTGGGGAACGATCGGATCCAGCACTTCGCTCCCTGCGGGAAGCCCCATCTCGGTAATCTGCAACAGCAGACGTCGCGCGCTCTCCAACCCGCGTCCGATGTCGTAGCTCCCGTCGAGGTTAGGATCCAAGATGTGGCCGCGCCACCCGAGCTTGGTGCGAGGCTTCTCGAAGTAGACTCGCATAATGATCGCCAAGCGCTCCGATAGCTCCTCCCGGAGCTTCACTAACCGGGTCGCGTATTCCAGCGCCGAATCCGGATCATGGATAGAACACGGCCCGACGATAACAACCAACCGATCATCCTTACCTTGAAGCACGGACTCGATTTCAACCCTCCCCTGCAAGACGGTTTCGATGGAGCGTTCCGAGAGCGGCAGATCCTCCTTGAGCTTGCGCGGGGGAATGAGAGGGGTAAGTCCTGCAATCCGTACGTCGTCGGTCTGTGTCCGCTTCATCGAACCGAGTATAGATAACCGACGGCAGCCGAATCAATGCCCCAGCTTGCACGGCTCGCTCTGAGAGGGCCGGCCGCAAACCGCTATTGGGGAAAATGGCCGGAAATTGATCCAGCTCAATGCCGTAGTCTGGTCTTCAGCGTACTGTGCACGTGCGCACCACGCCGAAACCGGGCTTCGACGCCCGAGCGGCCACAATCTTGGGTGCGCGGAGGAAAGATATGAACGAACTGAAGAGCCGACGGACGAAGCCGGCGCCCACGGGCGCGCTCC
>PWGF01000404.1 GCA_003554375.1 Spirochaetaceae bacterium | reverse complement strand
GCCTTATCCGCGACAAGCAAGGATACAAGATGTCCAAGAGCCGCGGGAACGGAATCGACCCGCTTGAGGTGGTCGAGGAGTTCGGCGCCGACGCGCACAAGTTCACCTTGGCGTATATGGCGGCTCAGGGGCAGGACATCCTCCTGGCCAAGGACGACTTCTCATTCGGAAGCCGCTTTGCCAACAAGATATGGAACGCCACTCGCTACATTCTCATGAATATCGAGGGCCGGACGCTTCAGCCGCGGGCGTCGCTCGAGCAGAGCGACAGCGATCGCTGGATCTACCACCGGCTCAACCAGGCGGCGGAGCGGGTCCGCGCGGCGATGCGCAGCTACCGCTTCAACGACGCGACGAGCGCGGTCTTCGAGTATTTCTGGAACGATTTCTGTGACTGGTATGTCGAGGTCTCAAAGGTAAGCCTCTATTCGGATAACGAGGCGGAGAAGGACCGGGCAGCCAGCGTGTTGCTCTACGTGCTCGAGGAGAGCCTGCGGCTCTTGCACCCCTTTATGAGCTTCGTAACGGAGGAGCTCTACCAGAAGCTCCCGGAGGGGGTGGCGGCGGCGCCCGCGGTGGTGGTGGCGCCGTACCCGCGAGTCATCGAAGAGCGGGCTCAGCCGGAGGTGGAGCGCGACTTTGCTACGCTTCAGGAGATCGTCCGGTTGGTGCGGACGATGCGGAGTGAGTTCACGATTCCGCCGAGCCGGCCGATCGAAGTTGCGGTCCGTATGGATGCGGATCACGTATCGCGTGAGTTTGTCCAGTCGAACCTCGAGCTTATCCGAACTCTGACCAGCGCGTCCTCGCTCGACCTCATGACGGAGACGCCCGACCGGAGCGGCGCGGTGACGCTTGTCGGCGCGGGCTTCGAAGTGTATCCGTACGTCCGTGATATAATCGACGTTGAGCAGGAGCGCGCCAAGCTCGAGAAGAGCCTTGCCAAGACGCAGAAGCAGCTTCAAGCGTCGGAGAAGAAGCTCCGGAACGACGGCTTTCTGCAGAAGGCGGGCGATGACGTGGTCCGTCACGAGCGGGAGAAGCATGCTACGCTCGAAGAGAAAGCTCGAAAAATCGAAGGATATATCCGCGACCTCTCGGGATGAGCGGCTCATCGAAGGGCCGGCTCATCGAGGGAATTGGCTCGTCGAGGGGCTCGGCTCATCACGGGAACTGGCGCGTCGACGGGCTCGGCTCATTACGGGAACTGGCTTATGGAGCGAATTGGCTCATTGAGGGGCCTCGTTGCCGCGAGCCGGATGCGGCGTGGCGAGTCGGGAGCGGCCATGATCAAGGGAGTATACCGGAAAGCCTCCATGTGGCAGGGGGCCGCCGAGGGCCCGCCGCGGTGGGGCGTTCGCGGTCGGCCTACCGGAAAACGCCGCACAACTCGCATGTGGCGCGTCGTCCTCTTCCTGCTGGTGCTCCTCCCTGTTCCGGCTCATGCCGAGGCCGAAGCGCGCTCGGGTATGGGCGGGGTGCGAGTCTTCCCCGTGGACCACGAGGTATACGAGCTCGTAGCGGCGGTGCGGGGTGAAGCCGGGCTCAGCGAGCCGTGGGGTTCGCGCCGCCTTACTGCCGGCGTGCTCGAGCGGCTTCTGGAGCCGGTGGATCGGAACGTGCTCAGTCCGGCCGGCCGTGCGGCCTACGACGAGGCGCGTGCTCACCTTGACGAGCAGCCGCTGGTCCACGACGCGCTCGACTTCCGGTTCGCAGTCGAGACCGAGGTGGCGCTCGAAGCGTACCTGAACCTTGCGGATCCGCCGGAGGAGGGCGAGCCGTACGAGTGGGGGCAAGTCGATTACGGCGATCGCTCTCCCGTGTTTTCGATTCCGCTGGAAGCGGCCTTTGGAGACTGGGTTTACGGGCGGGCGGATGCGGTACTCCGGGAGGAGCGCTTGGCGGTGAGCCGTCCGGATCTCCTCCCCGCCGGAGGGTACCGGACGAATGTGCCGGTGGGCGTGCCTCCGATCGATTTTCATTTCCCCTTCAGAGCCTTTGTGGCGGGCGGCGGCGAGAACGCCCTCTTGGAAGTGGGGCGGGATCAGCTGCGCTGGGGGCCGGCCGAGACCACGTCGCTTGCGCTCTCGAAGCAGCCCGACTACTACGATTTCCTCCGGCTGGAGCTTGGCGGCGAAGTGTTTCGCTATACGGGGTTGATGGTGTCGCTCGAGCCGCGGCTCACGTCGGAGGAACGTGAGCGGCATGCCGCGGAGCTGGATATTTCCGGTTCTGATGGCGGGCACGACAACGGAACCGTCGAGGTCTCCGGAGGCGAGCTCCCCGATTACGCCAAGACGCTGGTCCTCCATCGCTTTGAGCTTGCCCCGACCGACCGGATCAGAGTGGCGGTGAACGAAGGGCTCATGTTCGGCAACCGCTCGCCGGACCTCCGCATGGCAAACCCGTTTCTGATCCTGCATAACCTTTTCGAGTGGCGCGACCGCGGGCTTTGGACCGGGGCGGCCTTTGCCGGCCTGGAGCTGTCGGTCATGCCGGTGCGGAACTGGACGGTGTATGGCGAGTTCGGCATGAATCAGCTGGATACCGCGTTCAAGCGGGAGGCATACGATACGGACGATGTGCCTGATGCGTTTGCCGCGCTTGCGGGCGTTCGCGGCCGTGTCCCGTGGCGAGGCGGCTATTTCAAGCCGTGGCTGGAGCTGGTGCAGAGCAATCCGTGGTTCGGCGTCCGGGAGCATCCGCGGACCAGCTTCCATTGGCGCCGGCGCTACGTGTCCAACATGGCGGAGACGCAGCGGCTCGTTACCGAG
>PWGF01000363.1 GCA_003554375.1 Spirochaetaceae bacterium | reverse complement strand
CAGCGGGCGGTCGCCTCGGGCGATGCGGCTGTGGCGCGCATCCGGGAAGCTGCAGCCGATCTGCAGGGGATAGCCGACAGAGTGAGCTTTCTGAGGAACTCCATTGACGATGCATTCCTTGCGGGCGCCGGTACGCTGTTCGGGGTGGCTCCTTCCTCCGGATATATCCCCAAGGCGCGCGCCCTGATGGAGAAACACTTGGGCGACACTGCGGACCTCCATCTGGTGGAGAAGGCCGTCCCGCACAGCGTCACCACTGAAATGGGCATGGAGCTCATGGCCATAGCGGGAGATTGTGCCGGGCGCGGGGTGGAGCCATCCACCGACGATCCGGCAGTCCGCCGGTTCCTGGCGAAGTACGGCCACAAGAAGGCTGTCGAGCTGGACGCGGGTACGCCGACGTGGGCGGAGAAGCCGGAGTACGTGCTCGATCTGGTCCGCGCCTACATGGAAAACGGACTGTACCGGACGGCGGCCGAAGAGTTCGAGCGCAACAGGCAGGAGGCGGACGCGGCGATCGAGCGTATCTATGCGCGATTTGTCGAGGCCGGGCGGCGGCGTCAGGGCCGGACCGTGCGTCGGTTGTTGCGCGACTTCCGGGCAATGTTCGGCGTGCGGGAGCAGTCGAAGTTTGTCATTACCCAGGCTCTAGAGATCGTGCGGAACGTGCTGCACGATATCGGCGCGGAGCTCGTCTCGCGCGGCGGGCTCGAGGACAGCGACGATGTATTCCATCTCACGCTCGAGGATATCGAGTCGGATGCGGATCTCAGGGCGACGGCTCAGGCGAACCGCGAAGCCTACGCACGGAATGCGAGCCTGAGGGCGCCGCGGCTTCTCACGAGCCTTGGCGAGACCATCTACTCGGCCTCCGATCAGAGCGATTCCGGCAGCGGGCTCACCGGTGTTCCGGTTTCTCCCGGTGTCGCCGAAGGGCGAGTGCGCGTTTTGACCTCTCATGAGGAAGGACACACCCTCCGGCCGGGCGAGATCCTCGTGACCGCCGGGACCAACCCATCCTGGACGCCGCTCTTTCTCCGGATCGGCGGACTGATCATGGAATGTGGTGGCGCCATTTCACACGGATCCGTCGTGGCGCGCGAGTACGGTGTGCCCGCGGTGTCCGGGATGCCCGGCGCCACGCAGACGCTGCGGACAGGACAGCGTGTTCGGCTAAACGGGGAGAACGGAGAGGTGGAGCTTCTGGACGACGAAGAGCAGAACGCAAACGTGAAAGAGGGAGAGGAGTGCTCCGCATGACCGGGGGAACCCGAATGGACGGCGGTAGTACTGGGATGAACAGCGGCACCCACGCGACTGGCGGCGGCACCGGTAGAACCGGCAGTGCTCGGGCGAACGAGGGCGGTGCTGAGATGAACAGCGGCACTTGCACAAGCGGTGGCCCTCACATGAACGGCGGCACGGACACGACCGGTGCCAACAGACGAGCTCAGCTTCTTCTGTTCGCGGCGATCTTCCTGGCGATGCTCGCCTTCGGCATGACGCTGCCGTTGTTTCCCTTTCTGCTCGATTCGTTTGGGGGAAGCGGCGTGCACATGGGGCTTCTGGTCGCGGTGTACGGCGCCCTCCAGCTGACGTTCGCTCCTGTGTGGGGCCGGGCGTCGGACAGGGTCGGGCGGAAGCCGTTGCTGCTTGTGGGGACTGCCGGGGTTGCCGGGGCACTTCTGGTCTTCGGTCTTGCGCGGAACCTGGCGATGCTGTATGCGGGTCAGGCTGTCCTCGGCAGCCTGACCAGCGCGCTCTTTCCGGTAGCGGCGGCTTACATGAGCGATATCAGTACCGGCGAGAAGCGTGCCGGGGCGATCGGGAAGATCGGAGCCGCTACCGGCTTGGGGGTGGTTTTGGGGCCGGGGATTGGGGGCCTTCTGGCCTTTGATTCCCTCTCCTTGCCGTTCCTGCTTGGCGCTCTGTGGGCGGGGCTGGTGCTGCTTCTGATGCTCGTCTTTCTGCCGGAGAGCCCGCGCCGGGCGGCCGAGACCCCCAGCCGGGTGGCTGAAAGCGCGGGCCCGGGGGCGGAGGGCGCAAGCCGTGGGGGCCAGGCCCCGGGGCGGCCGGTGGATGGCAGGGCCTGGGTGCACCGAAGCCCGGCCCAGGCGGCCGAGATCCCGAGCGCAGGGCCCGAGAGCGCGGGCGGGGAGGCCCGGGCCCCGGGCCGGGCTCCCGGCCGGGCTGCCGACAGTGCATCAGCGGCGGCCACCAAAATTGCTTCAACGTTTTGTGGTTCGTGGTCCCCGTGATGTGAAATCATCGCTGCGACCACTTCGTCCTTTTCGCCAAACCGTCGCAGCAGGTCGCGCCCGATCTCCACGTGGGTACCCTGCACCTCGTGGTCAACTGCCTTTCCGATATCGTGGATCAGTCCCGCCCGCCGGGCGAGTTTTGCGTTGACCTGAAGCTCAGCCGCCATCATGGCTGCCAGGTAAGAAACCTCCATTGAGTGCTTCAACACATTCTGGCCGTAACTGCTGCGGAATTTCAACTTGCCCAGCAGCTCCACCAACCTCGGATGCAGACCGTGAACGCCGGCATCATAGGCAGCCTTGCCGACCTCGGGCTGGGTGTCGACCTGCAGGAACCAGCGCGGGATCATATGGCCTTCCACCTGGAGCTGGTAGAGGGCGTACCCCAGCAGCGGACACCGCGCGGGCTTGATCTGATCCGCATTGAAGGGGCGTCCGCCGCGGCGGGTCAGGTATTCCCGGGCGATCCATTGCGGCATGAAGCCGGTCTCCCAGGCGCCGACGTGCTGGTTG